>CAZCIZ010000005.1:0-26671 GCA_964498995.1 uncultured Clostridia bacterium
TTATTTCACTGCTGCAGTATATGGAGATAAGTTTTAAGTTTTTATTATTAATACACTACATCTCGGTAGGGAAAGTACACGAAGTTTAATAAGTAAACTTTTTGGACTTTTTCTTAAATTGCTTGCTAAATACCATAAGCGAACTTTTGATTTGGACGATTTTGCAAATCCTAGTGAGCGTTGGTATTTAGCAAGCAATTTATCAATAAAACACAAGTCTTTACGATTAAACTTCGTGTACCCCATTCGTAGATGTATTAATAAAAACTTTGTAGTATCGGAATATACTGCTGCAGTAAAATTAAAGTTTATTTCATTACTAAAATTTATGGCTTTGGCGGGATTATGATTACAGGGCTGTTTAGTTTTATTAAACTTTAATCAAGATGGCCAAATTCTTCTAAAAGTTCTTCCAACATCTTCTCCCTGGCTTCGAATTCTTCCAACACTTCTTCTCTCTCCATAAACATCAGGTCTGCCCCTGCATCTAACATTTGCTGTTGATATTCTTCTTTTTTAGCTATTTCATAGAAAGCTTCTTTTAACTTTTCCAGCTTGTGCTCAGGTGTACCCTTAGGTGCAGCAATCCCTCTATCCGTGCTCATAATAGCTCCTTGGATACCTTCTTCTTTAAAAGTAGGTACATCAGGTTCAAAATCATGCCTTTCTTCTGTAGCAACAGCTAGTATTCTCACCTCATCATCTTTTGCCAACCGATGCATATCACTTAAATTTCCGGAAACCGCATCTACATGATCTCCTAAAAGTGCCGCAGCGGCATCACTTGCTCCTGGATAAGGCATCTGATTAAATTCTACATCCATCTGGTCTTTAACCTGTAAAATCAAAAAATGGTGCCCGATATAGAGCCCTGCTTTACCAATTGAGACTTCACCAGGCTTTTCTTTGGCATCTTCCAAAAGATCATCCAAGGATTCATAAGGGCTATCTTTTTTTACGGCAAATACCGTGGGATCCCAGCCCCAGTTCATTATTGGCTCAAAGTTTTTCCTGTCATATTCGGTGTCCATAACCATAGGTTGAGCGAGAATATGAGGCAAGTTGTAAGCTGCTAATGTATAACCATCGGGCTCAACTTGAGAAAACTCATTCCACCCAACTTGCCCCCCAGCACCTTCAATGTTTTCCACAATCAAAGGCTGACCCAGGACATCTTCAACATATCCAGCCAGGATCCTTGCTTGAGTATCAGTAGCAGCTCCAGCACTGTAAGAGACAATAAGCCTAATAGGTCTAGTAGGATAATCTCCTCCTTTTTCATGCTCATCTTGTTTTAGTTTTTCCTCCTCTTTTGATTTTTGATCTTCAGTTCTTCGCTGACATCCAGAACCAAAGATACCTTGAAATACCAGCAGTATTCCCAGAGCCAACACCAAGCAAAGCTTAACTTTACCTTTAATCAACTCTACAACACTCCTATCTAAATAAAGTTTTAATTGGGCAATGGAACCCTCAAAAACATCTCAAATATAAGATATAAGAAAAGAATAAAAAATGTTCCTATTATCCAAGAAAAAAATTTGTTTTTTCCTTTGCCAAGCCAGGTGGCTACCAACATGAAAAATATCCAACTGGTAATATAAAAGCCAAGGTTTTGAATTAATACAAAGTACAAAAATAGGAGTAATATCACTGCCAAGATTTTCATAGCAGGAAAATCTTCAAAGGTTTTCTCGGTTTTTGACTTTGAAATCAAGGACCAGCATCCTAAAACCAGAAATAAAATCCCACCGATTATTAGCAGTGCTCCTGGCATTATCTGAACTTCCTTTGGATAATGACTCATTTTCATGTATAGCCCAGCAACTGCTATAAGTCCCAGGATAGAAATAATTCCATCCACTTTATAAGCTGGCATTTTTTTGTCCCTCCTTCGCTCCTTCGCTCCTTCGGTCAAAACTTATTTTAAGCTTATTTAACCGATTTGGTTTTTGTTTTTTGCTCCCACACAATGGTTAAGATGATAGATAAGATGGACATTATCATGAGACCAACGACTATAGGCCTTTCAGTGAAATACAACCACAATGATTGAGAAGTGATACTATCCCTTACAGCCAATAACAATCCTCTTTCTGCATATTCTCCCAGTATAAGCCCTAAAGCCATAGGAGCAGGACTGAAATTGCATTTTTGCAAAAAATACATCAAAGTCCCCAGGACAAGCATAATCAGTATATCTCCCACATTATTTCTGATTGCAAAGGACCCAACCATACAGAATATAAAAATGGCAGGGGCCATTATATGGGCTGGAATTTGGGCGATCCTTCCAAAATACTTGCCTCCAACAAGGCCGATGAAAATCAAGCAAAATTGAGCCCCCAGCATACCGTACAAAAAAGTATACGTTATGGCCGCATTTTCCTCAAAAAGCCCCGGTCCCGGCCACAATCCATTCATCAATAGTCCTCCTAATAGAACAGCTGCCGTTGGACTACCTGGGATTCCAAGAGTCAATAGAGGTATTAAAGAAGTCCCAACCATGGCATTATTGGCACTTTCAGAAGTAATTATCCCATGGCTACAACCCGTTCCAAACTTATCTTTATCTGTTGAAATCCTTTTGGCTTCATTATAAGCAACCAAACTAGATATCTGACCTCCGGCACCAGGGACAAGACCAATTACTGATCCTATCATAGCTCCTAGGCCGAGAATTTTTTTGGAATTGTAAACTTCTTTAGCAGCATTTATAATGGAATTTGGCTTTGACTCTAGCTGGATTTTTTCGCCATAACCGCCATTTTTAATTATCTCTTCGACAAAACTAAGCCCCTGGGAAAGGGCAAATATTCCTATCAAAGCTGCAATAGGGTGAACTCCGCCCACAAGTTCACTTAAACCAAAGGTGAATCGGGAAGTACCTGTAATAGAGCTGATACCCACTGTACTCAGAAATAGCCCAAAAACTCCCCCTATGAGCCCTTTGATAATGGAACCTATGGATAGAGCAGCAATAATAGTTATCCCGAACACAGCAACCCAAAATTGTTCCGCAGCGCCAAAACTAAGGGATACCTGACTAAGTAATGGGGAAAAAAATATCAGCAACAATACCCCGGTAACACCTCCTATAAAAGAGGAGATAGTAGCCAGGTGAATAGCCCTTACCGGTTGACCTTTTTTTGCCATGGGATGACCATCAAAAGTAGTAGCAATTGAAGCTGGAGCTCCTGGGATGTTTATCAATATCGCCGTTATTGCCCCTCCGTAAACACTTCCCACATAAACAGCTCCGAGCAATGTTAGCCCTTCAGAAACGGATAGATAAAATGTAAAAGGAACTAATAAAGCTACTCCCATTGTTGGAGTTAATCCGGGCATGGCTCCGACCATAATACCCCCAAGTACCCCGACAAATACAATTAAAAAATCCAATTCTCCTTCACCTCATCAAAGTCATGCTTAACTTTAAGTTTTATCACCACATAATATTTGTTTTCTTGATGAGTTGTGATTTGTCTATCCCAAAAAAAAAAGCCTTGGAGGGTCTAACCCTTCAAAGCTTTCATACCTTCACAAAACTTTTTTACAGACTCTTTTTTATTGGGAGCTACAGGCAGTTGAATTATTTTTTTCAAAACATTTAGTTTCAATTTACTGCCATCAAAAGATATATCTTCTAAGCTGCTAATTGGAAATTTGCTTAAACTCACATAAACTAATTTTTTTTGAATCACGTATAAATAACTATTAGTCACAACCACTGCTGTATTTTTATGTAGGTTTAAAGAATATCTTGTTATTTCAGTCAGGGAAACTTCTTTTTTAAATTTTTCTTTAAAAGGACTATCTAACTCTTCCAATAACTCATGCAAAAATTTTACCCCCTTTAATTCAATCCCTTAACTCATACCTACATACTTCATCGTAAATAGGCCCTTTTTTGGTCAATTCACTTGACATCAAGGAAAAAGAATTAACTTTCGTATTTACTCTCTTTACTTTAACGTCATCTAAACCTTCTCGAGTAATATTTTTAGGGTCTCTAACCAAGGTGATATGAGGCTTGAATTTTCTTTTCTCTCTTTCAAACCCCAGCTTTTCCATACCATTTTCAATGGTTTCCTTTAACTTAAATACCTCCTTGGTATCCTCTTCCCTTTCACCTTCAAGACCTTGCCATACTATCCTTGGCCGGCCCTTAGGTGGAAAAACTCCCAAGTTAGAAAGAGTGAGCTCAAAGGATTTAATCTTTTTTGAATCAATGCTTTGTTTTATTTGGTCTAACTTATTTTCCTCTACTTCGCCCAAAAATTTCAACGTAAGGTGTAGCTTGTTCTTCCTCACAAACCTGCCCTTTATACCGTAATTTTTTATTCGCTCTTGATTATCCGCTAGAGCTTCTAATACTTTTTTTTCAAAAAAAACTGCAAAAAACAAACGCATAACTTTTCCTCCAACTTTTATGATTTTTTTAAAATTTTACTTTTAAAATTTTATATTTGAAGCATACTACTTCTAGATGATAATTTCAACACTAATAAAAACAGGAGGTGCAATGACAAAATGTACAATCAAACCACATCTCAACTTACCCAAAAAGAAAAGCTGTATTTTGAAGATGAACTTCACCAGGAAAAAGTTTGCCTATCCAAGTGTCAACAGTTTCTAAACCAGGTACAAAACCCTCAAGTACAAAGCTGCCTACAAGACATCAAGAACAGCTGTGAACAAAAAGTAAATTTCATTAACGAAAGATTAAACCAGGCTGGATTTCCCCAGAACCAACAATATTAAATAACAACTTAAAAAACCACTTAAAAAACCACTTAAAAAAACCACGAGGAGGTAGATACAATGTACAGACATTACGAAGGCACCCATACACACCAAGGACATCAAGGACATCAAAATCAAATGAGCGACAAAGATGTCATTAACGATATCCTCTGCAGCGTTAAGCATATTTCAAGCCATTATCACCAGGGAATTCTAGAAGCCAACACTCACGATACCCGCCAGGCATTTCTAAACTTGCATGACTTTACACTTGATCAGCATAAAAACATCCTAGAAACCATGAAATCCCAAGGATGGTATCAACCTGTAATGGCAAACCCAAGGTATTACTAAACTTTACGGGGCTGCCCCAAAAATTAAATTTTTTGGGGTTTAGCCCCTTATTAATTTAACTTCACTACTTATACCTAACTAATACCCCCTCGCTAAAAATTGCTTAAATCACAAATTAAATTTTATTTTGAAATTACCCTCAAAAATAAAATGACAGCATCTCCCTTCTACAGGAAACACTGCCATGATTGATTTCTTAAATGGTGCGCCTACCAGGACTCGAACCTGGGCTCCCGGCTCCGGAGGCCGGCGCTCTATCCACTGAGCTATAGGCGCACATCTTAACTGTATGAGAATTATAACACATCAAAAGTTACACCTCAATAACTTAAGCCGTCACAAAGTTGTATCATCGGCTAAGGCTAGCACTAAGCGAAATTTGCTTAAATGTTATATTGCTTGCTTATCTTATTGAAGTTCCTTGATAAATTCTTCTATTCTATCCAATCCCTTTTCTATGTTCTCCATAGAAGTAGCATAAGACATTCTCATATAATGTTCGGCTCCAAATCCATCTCCAGGCACTATAGCCACTTTTTTGTCTTCTAGAAGAAGCCTGGCAAAGTCCTGACTATTTTTAATTTCCTGGGAGCCGTGTCTTTTACCGGTGGTATCTTCAGTACTGATGAACATGTAAAAGGCACCCTGAGGGTCTAAAGCTTTGAGATAGGGGATGTCTTCGATCCTTTGAAACATATATTTTCTTCTTTTATCAAATTCTTGTACCATCTCTTTCACACAATCCTGAGGGCCTGTAATCGCCTCTAAAGCTGCCATCTGGGAAATTGAAGCAGGATTTGAAGTTGAGTGACTCTGCATTGCTCCCATTGCCCCTGCTAATTCTTTATTAGAAGCTGTATAACCGATTCGCCACCCTGTCATGGAATAACTTTTGGATACACCATTGACAATCACTGTCTTGTCTTTAATCTCATCACTCAATGATGCAATGCTGACATGCTCATTATCATCATAGACAATGTATTCATAGATCTCATCCGAGACAATAAAAATATCTTTCTTAATCGCTATTTCTCCAATTTTTTCTATCTCTTCTTTTGAATACATCTGCCCAGATGGATTAGATGGACTGTTAAGAATCAGAAGTTTAGTATTGGCGCTGATATTTTCTTCAAGTTCTTCTATAGTTACCTTGAAATTGTTTTCTTCT
This sequence comes from uncultured Clostridia bacterium, assembly GCA_964498995.1. Lineage (GTDB taxonomy): Bacteria > Bacillota > Natranaerobiia > Natranaerobiales > Natranaerofabaceae > Natranaerofaba. Next base: position 6,272 of record CAZCIZ010000005.1, read on the forward strand.
TTTGTCTCGATAATCTTGGGAGTTCCTCCTCCAAGCTTGACTAGTTCAGGATAGCTAACCCAGTAGGGTGTTAATATTAGAGCTTCATCCCCCGGATTTAAAAGGGCGGTGCATGCATTTAGAAGAGAATGCTTGGCTCCATTCGAAACCACTATCTCCTCAGGCTCATAAGATACCCGGTTATCTCTTTCCAACTTTTCAGCTATTGCCTGTTTCAATTCAGGAATACCTGCTGCAGGAGTATACTTGGTAAAACCATTATTTATCTCATCAATAGCCCTTTTTTTGATATGATCAGGAGTATCAAAATCCGGTTCACCAGCGCCAAAACCTATTACATCAACGCCTGCCTTTTTCAGCTCGTTTGCTTTGGCACTTATTGCAAGGGTAGGTGAAGGACTCACATTTTTAGCTTTATCAGAAAGCATATCATCAAAAACCTCCTAGTATTTATTTTATTATTTGAATCCCTAATTTAAATCCCTAACTATAGTATGTACTACACAATAAAAGGGATCACCTGCCAAAATTTAAAATTCCATTTATATTATTGTTTAAAAGAAGGAACAATATAAAAAACTAGCGAAATAACAGCAAAATAGAAATATTTTCATTCAACAAAAATTATTTCGGGGAGGGAAGATTGGTGAAAAAAATCGAAAAAGCATTAATGCATGGGCTCTTCGTCCATTTACATCACAACATCGACAAGGCCATTGATTTTGGAAAATTTAAAGAGCTAAACCATGCTGTAGGTGAGACCTGGCCGGGCTTTTTAGTAGTAGGTCCTGATGCTGACGATGATGCTGCTGTTGTCAAGACTTCCGAGGACGGCAAGCTAATCGCAGCCAAAATGGAAAGCCACTGTTCACCCTGCGTTCCAAGACCTTATGATGGCTCTGCCACGGGGGCAGGTGGTGCAATGAGAGATGTTGTTGCCATGGGAGCAAGGCCGCTATTCTTACTTGATTTTATCGGGACAAGGCCCCTGGAAGAAAAAGTGATAGTTGGCCCCTGCGGCTTTCAAGATGAATGTACCTGCGGTAACTGTGAAACCATGACCAGCAAGGAAAGACTGGATATTATGCTAGAGGGTATCAGGGATATGTGTAAGAACATGAATGTCTTTGTGGCTGGAGGAGGCTTTTCCACTTCCTTTAGTGATATAGTCCCGGCAGTGGTGGTTTCCGTCATGGGAGAACTAGTCAGTGAGAAACCTTTAACAAAGCCTGCTAAATCAGAGGGAGATAAGCTCATAATCATAGGTGATACCGGTAATGATGGCAATGATACCTTATATAGGGCAGGACTTGTAGATGAAATGCTACCTGCTAAAGCTCTATTTAGAGAAGAAAAACAAACCATGGAAGCAAGCCTGGCAGCTTTTAAGACCGGGAAGATAAAGGCATGCTCTGACCTAGGCGCTGCTGGAGTTGGCGCCGCTGTATGCGAGTCTGCCAGATTTGGAGGTCTTGGGGCCAAAGTACAACTAGATAAAGTTCCTGTAAAAGTATCTGAAATATCTCCCGAAGAAGTCCTGATCTGCGAAACCCAGGGAAGGATGGTGCTCCAGGTTGCACCAGAAGACGTTGATGAAGTCATTGCTGCTATTAAATCACAAGAAAAAGATGTCTCTACAGCCGTTATAGGTGAAATTACAAAGGAAAATGAGGTGTTGTTTGAATACAATGGGGAAGAAGTAGCCCGGATCCCAAACAACCCTACTGCTGAAACCATGAGGGAATTAGAAGGATAAATTTTACTTGAAGGGTAATATTACTTTTAGAAACATTCAACCTTAAAGGTGCTCATCCCTAAAAGGCCTGATATTTTAGTATTATCAGGCCTTTTTTTATATGTTTTTTTCAAAAATTCATTGACTTTTGAAGTTGGTTTGATATAGAATTTAATTGAAAGGGAGAGTTATAGAGAGTTATTATCATATAATTGCACTTAATCTTAATTTAAGGCTCTATTTATCTTCTCAGGCCATCTAATAGCTCTTTTAATGCAAATATAAAATTTTGAAGAGGAGTGGTCTGCATGAGAATTAAAGCGATCAAACATACGTGGATTAATTTTAACTGTAGTGCTTGCAAAGAACCCATCCAGGTCTTACTGGGCACTTGGAAGGAAGTGGTGTGTTCATGCGGGTACTTACACAAAATTGAGGAAATAGCCGAGGAGAAAAAAATCCAGGAACAAAGAAGTTCTGTGTCATAAATTCTGTATGATAGTTCAATAATAATAGAGAAAATAATATAATAGAGGCAATAAAAATAAGGACTACCTTCCCTTTATAGAGAAGGTAGTCCTTATTTTTCAATCTTACCATCCAAAAGAGATATAACTCTTTTAGCATATTCACAATTTGATCTATCATGGGTAACCATGATTATGGTTAACCCTTCCTGATTTAGCCTTTCAAAAATTTTCATTATCTCCTGTCCGGTAGCTGAGTCCAAGCTTCCAGTAGGCTCATCAGCCAAAATGAACAAGGGCTTATTTACTAAAGCTCTCGCAATTGCTATCCTTTCCTTTTCACCCCCGGAAAGCTGATCCGGTAACCTCGCTCCTTTATCCTTCAGCCCCATCTCATTTAACATGGATAAAGCTTTATTAAGCTTATCTTTTTTAGGCATACTAACTACAGCTAGGGGCAAGAGAACATTCTCTAGGGCTGTTAAATATGGTATAAGCTGATAATCTTGAAACACAAAGCCTACATATTTTCTTCTATAATCAGCTAATTTTTCCGAAGAAAAAGAATATATATCTTCATTATCTACAATCAATTTTCCTTCCGTAGGTGGGTTTAGACCTCCTAAAATACTTAACAGGGTTGTTTTCCCAGATCCAGAGGGGCCTACAACGGCAACAAATTCCTCATTGTCTATGGATAAAGTTACATTATCTAGAGCTCTGACCTCTTTATCTTTATCTCTATCTCCATCATTATCTGCTCTATAAATTTTTGAAAGTTTTTCTATCTCAACAATAGCCATAGCGGCAATCAACCTCCTAAGCAAACATTTAGACTTAACATCAAAGCAATCTTAGCGCCTCAGTGGGATTTAGCTTTGAGGCCTTGTATGCTGGATACAAGGTTCCAATAATACCCATTGCAATGGATAACGAGACTGATACCAGGAATAGAAATGGCTCAAAGCTAAGCTGAATATCCAAATCCCCTAAAGACGGGCCGATCATCAAAGCTGTTAAGTTTCCAACTAAATAACCAACTACACCGCCGACACTACTAAGGATAACAGCTTCCAAGAAAAAAATCTTCATTACATGATTTTTTTTGTACCCAATAGCCCTGAAGATACCTATTTCTCGCACCCTTTCATTCACAGATGACATCATGGTTGTCACCACTATCAAAATCCCAATTAAAATAACCACCGTGGAAACGGCCAGGGAAAAATTAGCAAAACCCTGAGTGGTCTCATCCCTAGCCACTGCCTCTTCTTTAAGAGCCATTACATTGGCCTTGGGAAGCTTCTCTGAAATCTCTTCTTCGATAGTGGTTATAGGACAGTTCGTGCAATATGCACTGACCTCAATTAAAGAAAGTTCACCTTCTTTGTCCAGGATAGACTGAGCCTTATTTAGAGAAGTAAACACTATCCCATCCTCTTCAGAACCCATGCTCTCCAAAATACCTGCAATTTTAAAGTTTTGATCATCATCTATATTAATTTCATCTCCCAAACCTTTATTAAAAGTATCCGCTACTCTTGCCCCTATAACTACTTCATTTTCTTTCATACCTTCATGCACAAAATCAAACTTCGACCTTTCACTTTCTTTAAAATTCCACCATGGTTTTAGCTGTAATTCTTTAGAAAAATCTAAGCCTACAATCAGCCCTTCTTCTTTTTCAATTGCCGTAGAGCCAATAACTTTTGGAGATATAATATTAAGATTATCCGAATGATGGATGTTTCCAATTTTATCAACAGCAGCCTCTTCAATTTCTTCGATGTCATAAGTAACCCCGGGGAGGGGGACTCCACCATAAGTAAGGCTAAGTCCTTCAGTTTTGGGAGCAACTACCAAATTAGCCCCAAATTCATCCAGCTGCTCTCCTACCTGCCTTTCCATGGCAGTATTTATAATATAAAGACTTATAACAGTAGCTACTGCTATAACCAGGCTAAAAACAATAAAAAAAATCTTCAACTTCCTTCTTTTCAAATTATTGATTGCAATTTGAACAAGTCCCATGATTTATACTCCTTCTATAGTTACATTTTATAATATTATAACCCTCGTTTTAATGTATTATATTTCATTAGGAATTTTAGGGTTTTGTTATTATACTTTACTTTACCTAACCCTAAGATGTCAAGTGTGTTTCACAATTGTTCTCACAATTGTTTTCAGCACTTATTTGACCGGATTTAGATTTTAGTATATAATCAAGCTAGAAAAAGTTAAATAAATTCCCACAATGTTAAAGGGGAGTAGCTGAGCACCTTAGGGTGATGGTAAAGTCAACATCCTGGCTTTTGTTTAGCCTGGCTTTACCGTTGATTTTTAAAATCAAAAGCGAGACCTTTAACACAGTTTTTTCCTGTGTTAAAGGTCTCGCTTTTTTATTATACTTAATATTAAAGCTAAAGTTAATAATATAAATATGGGAAAGGAGCCCATTTATATGTCTGTGTTTCTAGGTGCATTTGTAATGATTTTCTTTGCAGAGATGGGAGATAAAAGTCAATTTTTAGCATTCAATCTTACAAGTAGATATAAAGCAAGCATTGTCTTGCTGGGGATTTTTATTGCCACAGTAGTAAATAATGGCATAGCTATTTATATTGGCACCGTTTTTGCTAAAATGATCAATATGGATATAATAACATTAGTGTCTTCTCTTGTTTTTTTAGCATTTGGGGTTTGGATATTATTTGAAAAAATTGGCAATGAAAGTGAAGAAAACATCAATAATGCCCCGGTGAAAAATAATCTAAGAGCTTTGATATCCATAATCACTTTGTTTTCAGTTGCTGAGATAGGGGACAAAACCCAAATCGCCAGTGCTGTATATGCTGCAACATATAATGAACCTTTAATCACCTTGGCTGGAGTGGTTCTAGGAATGCTCCTAGCAGATTCCATCGGGATTTATGCAGGATATAAGCTAAGTTGCTCCATTTCAAAAAGCAAACTTAAAATTATATCCAGTATAGTATTTTTAGTTTTAGCAGGGATCAATTTCATGACCTCAGCTTTAATCCCAAGTAGTTTCATCTTGATATTATTGCTAATCTACATTTTAATTATAATACTCTACTTTAGATTCAGAACGTGAAAGATAACGACTAAAAACAGAATATGCCTTTAATTTGGAAAGCATTACCTTTCCTACCTCTCTCTGACTTACCAGCCAAGGTACACGAAGTTTAATAAGTAAACTTTTTAGATCTTTGCTTAAATTGCTTGCTAAATACCATAAGCGAACTTTTGATTTGGACGATTTTGCAAATCTTTGTGAGCGTTGGTATTTAGCAAGCAATGTATCAAAAAAATTCAAGTGTTTACGATTAAACTTCATGTACCTCTTATTTTCGTACTAACTTCCCATGTTTTGGGTTTTCACACCACAACCAGTAATGAAAATAACTGATTTATTTTCGTACTAAGATAAAGTTTTAAACCAATTCAAACATATATCAACAGCTTCATGATTTCTTCTTAATTGATGCTTCCCACCATCAATCACACTTATCTTCTTGGGCTCTTTAGCACATTCATACAGCTCATATGCTTCATTTAAAGAAATCAATTCATCTTTAGAACCATGAACAATAAGTTTTTCAGTCTCATTGATTTTATCTATATGATTATTGGGATTTATCTCATAGATATTTTCTAGCCACTCGAAATAGTCCCGTGGAAACCAGGGATCTCTGATTATTCCCCTACTTCTTAATTCTGTAATTATTTTTTCTTTTTCTTCTTTGGGAAATAGATTTTCAAACCTGGCCGGACAAGCTGCCAATACTAAAGCTTTTATCCGGCTATCTTTTGCAGCCAAATACGTGGATACCGCTGCTCCTGCACTAAAACCCCACAGGTAAAACCCCTTGTCACCAGCATATCCTTTCTCCTCAAGAAAATCCAAACACCCTTTTAAATCTTTAGTCCACCCCTTTAAATCAAAATTACCATGGCTAAGTCCAGTACCTCGAAAATTAAAATAAAAAGTCACAAAACCATTTTTAACACATTGTTCTGCCAGGGCAGGATAACCTCCGTCCTGCCCTTTCTTTTCTTCCTGAGCATTACCTGCAGGAATCCCGTGACAGAGAATCATTAACGGTTTTTCCTTTAGACCGAAGGATTCATAGCAGAGTTTTCCTACAAGGTTATTTCCCTCTACTTCAACATTTATCTCTTTAGTTTTATATTTTGTCAATCAAATGTCCCCCTCTTATCTAAAGCCTTTCTTGTCTAAAACCTTGCTTGAAGCTAGATAATATTCTCATCCTGTGATTTATCTTTTCTTATCCTCAGAATATATCTAATTCTATAAGCTGCCACACCAATAATCCCCATAATAACTAAATATGGTATGGAACCGGATAAAAACACCGCCAGCCCTGTCACCCCATTTATCACGTTGTCGATACTACCGGTAAAAGCTGCAAACATTCTACCCATCAGTCCGTCAAAACCAGCAGCATCCACCCTTGCTTCCACAGGCTCTTTTTCCTCTATGGATATTTCAATGGTAGAATAGTTCACTTGGGCTTCCAACCTTTCCAACCTGGCAGTTAAGGTTTCAATATCTTCCCTAACTTCACTCAACTTCTCTTCAACGGAAATTACCTCTTCAATCTCTTCTGCTTTCTCTAGGATTTCAAGATATCTCTCTTCCTGTCTTTCCAGGTTGTTCAAGCGTGCATCCAGGTCGATATATTCCATTGTCACATCATCACTGGAGGTTTGTCGAGATTCAACCTCACCTAAATCCTCAAGGTAATCCATGGCCTCATGGAAATAATCTCCCGGTACTCTGGCGGTTATATTTCCAGCTACAATACCTTCGTCATATGTTGAAAAACTTGAATTCTCAATATACCCTCCAACCTCGTCCATGTACCCTTCCACTTCTGACCTTGTTTCTTCTGCGTCATCCACCAAAATGTCTAACCTGCCATTTAAAATTAACTTTTGCTTTATTCTATCTTGTTCTGCCAAACTCTCTCGTTTTTCTGCGGTTTCCCCGTACAATTCACCGTCTGCTTCGGCCTCGGCCTGTTCTTCTGCCACAGGTTCTTCTCTAGCCACATCATCTTCCATAGTTTCCTCGACCTCAGCTTTTTCTGCCTCACACCCAATAATAACCGTCATAACAGCCATCAACATGATTACCATGATGATCAACTGTTTTTTTGAAATAGAATACCTGCCTACAAACATAAATCTATCCCCCTCTCCTTCGTTAGCCCTTGACATAATAACACCTGCTCCTTTTCTACTTCTTTATGACGATATACCCAGCTAAAGGTAACGAAAAAAAGATACGAGGACAAATTTTGCTGATCTCTACTTTGTTAATTTCTATTTTCTCCCATCAATTCAGATAAAGTTATAATTTCAATTTCTTGCTTTAATGCATGGTCCAATACTGACTTAAACTTATCCGTTTCTATCCCGTAATCATAGGGTTTTTCACGCACATCATGGGTGAAAAGGATGATCAATTTATCATTTTCAACCGCTTCGTCTATAAGATCTTTTAACACCTCTATCGAATGAATTCCCATATCAACAGCATCAAGAAGAATATCGTCTTGGTCTATGGGTAATTCATTCAAGTTATTATTCACAGTTCTGGCAGTTGTTCGATATGAAAATACCACTTCTTTAGAATCTTCATCATAACCCCCGTGGGGAAATGCATGATGCTCAGGTTTATATAAGCCTTGCTTTTTAAAAGCTTCATCGACTTTTTGCATTTCTTCGTGAATTTCAACTTCGGTCAGTTCCTTTAAATTAGCATGAGTATAGCTATGGCATTCAACATCCCAGCCGGCTTTATCCAAACTTTTAACCTGTTCCCAGTCCATATAACCTTCTACATCCTCAATAAAAATCGGAGTTATATAGGTCACGGCCTGTAAACCTTCTTCTTCTAAAATAGGATAAACAACCTCGTAATCGGTCCCAAAACCATCATCAAAAGTAAAAATCAAGGCGCCATCATCAATTAACTCATCTAAATCTTGTTGATCATAATTATTATCAATTTCTTCAACATTGGTTTCATTTACATTATCGAGCTTAGATTCCTCTGAATCATTATCTTCTGTTCCCGTTGAACCAGCGTCAGTATCACAGCCTACATTAAACAATATACTTAGACCTAAAAATAAACATAACACAATCAATTTTAGCTTCACAATAACCTTCTCCTTCTTTTTTTATTTAGTCCTTCATCCATTAAAAGTTCATTATAATCTCATTTAATCTTATTTTACAGTCATATTTTGATTTGAATTATATCATTTAATTGTGAAGATATTGTGAATTTATTTACATTCCAGAGCTGGCTCTACAATTCTTATCCTAGTCCTAGTCCTATTTCTCGTCCTCTCCCTCTTCACTTTCCTCTTCCCTTTTTGATACTTCATGGTAAGCTTCCATTTGCCCTTTTTTAACAGCCGACTTAATGGCAAAATACGCCCCAAAGAGAGCAAATACAAAAATTATTAAAACAAAAACAACTATAAATAGCTCTATAAGTCCAACCTTGCCTAACAAATAAACTCCCCCCTTTAAGCTTTTAATTCACCATACTTAAGCTGTGCCTTCAAAAAAAAGCACAGCTCAGTACACAATCAAACTTATACAACTACCTTTATACATTTTTAAACTTTCAACTCTTACAAACTATCCCCGAAATCTTCCCTAAACTTCTCAACCAGCTTATCAGGCCAATCAGAAATAGGCTCTAACCTACCAAAAAAGAATCTCAAAACCCTGGGTTCATCGACAAATTTAAGCCCTTCGATGAGCTTGCGATTTTCGTACAGCCAGACAATCCTATCGATTGCGTATTTTACCTGGGATAGAGTGAATACCCTCCTTGGCAAAGCCAAACGTAATAGTTCCATATGCGCCGGGGTATCATTTCCTGCCTCATCTCTTTCTTCAGATAAGGTACCCCTTTCCATACCCCGAACACCACTTACAATATATAAAGCAGAAGCAAGGGCCCCGGCAGGATATTCCGTCTGAGGAATGTGGTCTACAAATTCCATGGCATTCAAATGACAACCCAGGCCACCTGGAGGTGTTACTACAGGAACACCTTTTTTCTTAAGTTCTTTTGTCATGTATTCAATAAACTTAGGACCCTGTTCAATAACTCCCTCATCCATTGTCTCTTCAAGTCCAACAACCATAGCTTCCATTTCCCTAACAGACATACCCCCATAAGTAAGGAAACCTTCATATAGAGGCACAAGCTCCCTCATCTTTAGGTATGCATCCCTGTCGTTCATACATACGCCTCCACCCCGAGCGCAGCCAAGTTTTCGGGCGGAAAAGTAGATAATATCGGAAAGATCAGCTATTTCCTTGGTGATCTCCCTAATGCTCATATCCTTGCACTTATCCTCTCGTTTTTTGATTAAGTACAAATTATCCTGCAGTAAACTGGCATCTAGGACCAACATCAACTCGTACTCATCACAGACCTTTCTCACTTCTTCTAGGTTTTCTAGAGAAAATGGCTGCCCCCCGATAAGATTAGCTCCCGCTTCTATCCTGACAAAGGGGATTTTTTCTACACCTTTCTCCTCGATCAAATTTCTCAGTTTCTCAGGGTCCAAATTCCCTTTAAATGGGTTATCGCTGTCAGCCTGCAGAGCCTCATCCAAAAACAACTCCTCAACAATTCCCCCATTTACATTAATGTGAGCTTTGGTAGTTGTGAAATGATAATTCATTGGGATTATTGAACCGCTGCTAATATAAACTTGAGAAATAATATTCTCACAGGCTCTTCCCTGGTGCATGGGAAGAAAATATTTTTTATCAAATAGCTCTTTCAGCTTATCTTCCAGCCTGGTAAAAGTCTCTGATCCAGCATAACTATCATCAGCCTGCATCATAGCAGCCTGTTGATTATCACTCATGGCATTTACACCGCTGTCAGTAAGCATGTCCAGATACACATTTGAATTTCTCAACAAAAAGGTGTTAAATCCCGCTTCTTTCATAGCTTCAAGTCTCTTTTCCAAAGGAAGAAGGTTTAGTCGTTGGACAATCCTAACCTTGTGCATCTCTAATGGTACATTGTCACCACTATAGAATTTGATTTCACCATCCATTTTTTTCACTCCTATCCCTAATGTTGATAATTTTAATCCAAAACAAAGTGACTCTTTCATAAAGTTTTTCTACAAATTATTGTTCTACAAAAAAAAACACTTCTCCTTCAAATCTAAATTGCTACATTCAATATCCTCAATCAATTTCTTCAATATTCCATATAACTCCTCGCTGTTTGCGAATACCCTTTCCCCATCAATTTCTCTACCACAAACAAGGACATATCTATCCCAGCCGAGATTCCCCCCGATGTGATTATATCACCTTCATCTACATACTTTTCATCTTTGACCACGGTGATCCCTTTAAACTCATTTTCCAGTCTGTCAAACCCATTATGATGGGTTGTAGCTCTTTTACCCTCTAACAACCCAGCACTAGCCAGTAGTAAAGCTCCAGTACACACAGAAGTAGTCAGCTTGGTGGTCTCATGTTGGTTTTTAATCCAGTCAAGGATCTTTTTATTATGTAATTCCTTCCTGGCTCCTAGGCCACCCGGTACCACAATGATATCATAACGTGTCCCCTGATTAATGTCCTCATCCGGGGTAACCATCAAACCATACCTGCACCTGACCTGCTCTTTATTTTCCGCTACTAAATTCACCGAAAAAGGTGTCCCCTCTTCAATATCATGGCCCTGACCTTCATACCTTACAACATTAAATACCTCATAAGGCCCGGTAAAATCAAGAACCTCAACATCATCAAAAATAAGGATACCGACTTTAAAATAATCATTCATAATGATCTCCACCTCCGAATTTAATATTAATTCGTTATTTAACCTTCTCTTTCAAGTATTTCAACAAATACATCTACCAGGTAAGGATCGAATTGAGTCCCGGCACAATTTCTTAGCTCTGAAATAATTTCATCCTTGGACATGGGTTCTTTATACGGTCTTCCATTAGTCATCACTTCATAAGCATCAGTTATAGCTGCTATCCTAGCCAAAAAGGGAATCTCCTCACCTTTTAAACCCTGAGGATACCCTCTGCCATCCCAGCGCTCATGGTGAGATAGTATTTCTTCTGCCACATGGGCGAATTCATCAGTGGAAAGGGCTATTCTATATCCTATGTCTGGATGTTTTTTCATCAACTCCCACTCTTCATCGGTGAGAGGACCCTTTTTGGTCAACACCTCTTCGGGAATGTTTATTTTTCCAATATCGTGAAGGGTTATCAAAAGATTCAATCTATTAAGTTCTGACTCATGCAGAGATAGCTCTTCTCCTAATCTCCAGGCTATCATCAACATTCGCTGTGCATGGGCCTCGGTTTCATAACTTTTAGTTTCAAGGGTTTTTAGCAAAGTGTTAAGTACATTGCTCCTTGCACTCTGGCTTTCTGCCAGCTTTTGCTTGTACATATCATCCTCTGCTCTGGTCATTATTTCTCCCAGGCTTTCATCACTTTTTTCTTTAGTTGCAGTACCAAGTGCAAGGGAGATTGGAACATCCTTAACATAATTATTGCTACACTTATTATTTATCCTCTTACAGATATTTCTGGCATCTTCTTTATCTGTTTGGGGCAAGAAAACTATGAATTCATCTCCACCCCAGCGGACTAAAATATCTTCATCCCTGCAGGAATCGCTGATTATACCAGCTGCACAGGTTAACATCTCATCCCCCATTTTATGTCCATAGGTATCATTTACAAGCTTTAATCCGTTAAGGTCAGCCATAATAATACTTATTGGGAGCTGTCTCTCTACATCTAGTCGTTTCATTTCATTTTCCAAGTACGCTCTATTATATAGACCAGTCAAACTATCATGAAAACTCAGATACTTAATCTTTTCTACTGCTTTCTTCCTCTCTGTAATGTCATAATATATAGCATATCCTCCTACCACCTCATCATTGATGATTATGGGTATCCCCTTAATTATCACTTCAACAGGCTCTCCGTTTTTCTTATACCTTGTAGCTTCTCGTTCCATACTAACACCATTGGTCAAAATAGCTTTCTGTATCCCCTCGTTAAGATTTTCATTACTAAAAACCACCGAGTTTAGATCCTTGCCTATCACCTCGTCCATATAATAGCCAAATAGTTCAGCAAAGTTTTTGTTCACCTTTATTATTTTAGCTTGATTATCCATCTGCACAATAGCATCGGTAGAATTTTTGAATAACGCTTCCACCTGTTGTCTTTGATTGATCAGCTGTTTCTCATATATTTTTCTTTCTGTTATATCCCTGGCCAGGGCCAAAACATACTCTGTTCCATCTATTATGATTTTACCAAGGGTTACCTCCGCTGTATAAGTAGACCCGTTTCTTCGGACATGGGTTGTTTCTATTGTTTTAGGTTTGTCCTTTTCCTTAATCCTTTTCCAATCGAAGTCTGTTCGACTTTTTACTTCTGGATCCAGGTCAAATACACTCATATTCAACAATTCTTCTTTAGTATATCCAGTCTGCCTAACTGCAGCATTATTGACTTCAATGATATTTCCCCAGATATCATGAAGAAACAGCATTTCAAAAGACTGATTTACTATGGTCCGATACTTCAGCTCGCTGTTTTTAAGCTTTTCTTTAGTTTTTTTAAGCTCTGTAATATCCCGAATTAATTCTATGGCACCTATAGGATTACCTTCATTATCAAATAGTTTAGCTGCCGTCATCCTAGTATGTTTCCCGGTTTCAGCCAGATTTGGCCAGTAATTTTCTGCCACTATTGTGCTTTCATCTTCCCAGAAAATATCCAGGGGATGATTTTCTAATCCTTCTGTATCAGGTTGCAAGGCAAGGTCAGCCAAACCCGGCATTCTATTGCCATAAAATGGTAGAGTGTACTCATGATCCCCTTTTCCAAGAATTTCTTTAGCTTTGGTTCCCGTTAACTCTTCCATACCTCTATTCCATAATATTATTCTTCCTTCAAGATCAATGGCATAGGTTGGCACTGGAAGAAAGTTCATTATTGCTCCCAGCTCAGCTTTAATTTTTTCAACACTTTTTCCCGGAATTCCCATAAAATAATCTATATTTTCAAAAAAGTCACCTTCTTTATTTCGTTTTCCTGGCATTTCTGACTTTTCTGTCATTATAGTTTCCTCCTATTGGCTGTGAATTGACTTGCATTTTAGCATCGTTAAAAATCCTATATTTCTTTATTTTATTGTATTTTATTGTATTTTATCATAAATTCATGCTTGATAATACATGCTTCAAAAAAATCGGAATTTGCACCTTGAAATCAAGTTTAGAAATCGATAAAATATTAAAGGACTTTTTAAAATATAACAACAATTATCATTATAACAGGAGAAGAGTTATGCTAGTAAGAAAAGGAGATAAAAAGGATTTTGACAGATTGGAATGGGGATGGAGCAAGGATTATCCTACCAAAGAATTGTTTAAGAAAAGATTAAAGCTAGGCATCCATGAGTTTTGGGTAGTAGAAGCTGAAAACACATGGGAACTGCTAGGTGAAATCCATATCATCAAAGATTCCCCCGACAAAGATGAAGCTGATGGAGAAAAGAGGGCATACCTCTGCACTTTCAGGGTTCATCCCGAGTACAGAGGTATGGGAATAGGTAAAAAATTAAAAGAAAAAGCTTTCTTACGCTCTGTCGAAACCGGAAAAAAAGAATTAACAATAGGTGTCAAGAAAAATGCCCCTGAAATTCGTAGCATGTATAACAAATGGGGATTTACTGAGTTTGTGAAAAAAAAATATATCGATCACCATAACATAGATGAAAATGGAAATTACACCAGATTAGAACTTCCCATTGAACTCTACCTAAAAAGAATGTGAAATTTATTATATATTCCATTAGGTTGAGATAATCTGGCCTTATCATTTGAATATCTCTCAACGATTTTTTTAGCTATTTTTATTTTTATTATTTTTATTATTTTTACTTCTATTTCTATCATCATCATCCTTTTCATCAAGCGCTTCATCCACTGCATCGGGTACAGCATCACTAACGGCATGGGCAACTGCCTCTTCCAACACATGTCTCTCCTCTACTTCTTGCAATTTCTGTCTAACTGCTTCTTCAACCTCATATTCTTCTAAAAGCCCACTGTACAATGAATAAATTATCAATAACAAAATCAAAGAAAAAGGCAAACCGGTTATCACAGAAGCGGTTTGCAGAGCAGTTAGACCACCACCAATAAGTAAGGTAGCTGCCACGACACCTTCCATAACTGCCCAAAAGACCCTCTGGGGTGTAGGTGAATCCAATTTGCCTCCAGAAGTCAGGTGATCAACAACCAAAGATCCTGAATCCGATGAGGTCACAAAGAATACTGTTACCAGTATAACCCCCACAACAGACAGTATCTGGGTAAGGGGATAGTTTTCCAACATGGCAAACAAAGCTACGGATTCATCAATTTCCACAAGGGAGACCAAATCTGCAATATTGTTTATTTCGATAAATATAGCACTGCTTCCAAAAACCGATATCCACAAGAAAGATATAATGGTTGGAAAAAGCATAACTCCAAGGATAAACTCCCTAACAGTCCGACCTTTTGAAATCCTTGCAATAAACATTCCTACAAAGGGTGACCAGGAAATCCACCAGGCCCAGTAAAAGATAGTCCAACTTCCCTGCCAATTAGTATCTTGAAAGGTTTCCGTCCACAAACTCATGGAAGGAAGCTGAGCTATATAGTTGCCGATATTCTGAGTAAATCCACCCATAATGTAGATGGTTGGCCCGATAAAAAGGATCAACAGCATGAAAACTCCAGCAAGCACCATGTTGATCTCGCTGAGCCTTTTAACGCCACCATCTAGCCCCATCATAACTGAAATGCAAGCCAAAGCAGTAATAAAGATAATGAGAGCAACTTGAATGGTAACACTAATATCAATACCCACAAGATAATTCATTCCTGCATTGATCTGGGCTACCCCAAGTCCAAGGGAAGTAGCAAGACCAGTCAATGTAGCAAGAACCGACAAAATATCAATTAAATTTCCCCAGGCACCATAGATTCTATTTCCAATCAAAGGATAAAAAATCGATCTAATCGTTAAAGGCAACCCTCTGTTAAACGCAAAAAAAGCAAGTCCAAGTGCCACAATGGAATAGATAGCCCAAGGATGAAGTCCCCAATGATAAAAAGTCGTTATCATGGAGGCTTCGGCCGCATCAGATGATCTCGAGGCAACGTCACCGAACATAGGCGATGGGTTATTCAAGTGAAGTATGGGTTCTCCCACACTCCAGAACAACAGTCCTATTCCCATCCCAGCGCTTAACAGCATAGAGTACCAACCAAATGTAGTAAATTCAGGTTGAGCATCATTCCCACCGATTTTTATATTTCCAAACTTGCCCAGAGCAAAATATAGTGATGCAAAGATAAACATATTAGCAGTCAACACAAAGAACCAACCAGTATTTCTTGTTATGAAGTCCAATGCCCGTTCAAAGGCCAATTCAGCCTGAACCGGGTTTAACAAAGTCATGACAATAAAGAGAATCAAAAGAATACCTGAAATCAAGGTCACATACGGATGAATGTCAAAGCCATAGGCAGCCCAGTTTCTTTCCCCGGGCTCTTCCTTGCCGGCCTCATCAAAAAGAGAAGCAGTGGGCCTAATCTGCAAACCTTTAAAGGGATTTCGCTCTTTAATAGCTTTTTTCCTGGCCTCCGCTTCAGCTTTTCTTAGCTTTTTTGCCAGAGCTCTCTTGGACTGTAATTTCTTTTTTCTCTCTTCATCCATTTTGGTATGTCCCTCCTTCTCAATGATTGAATGAATGGACAACGTTTACATAATAGCCTTAAAAAATAATTCAAATAAGCTTTCTTCCCATTTAATTTAATTCATCAGGATCGATTTTAAACGTCCATTTACGCCCAGTTCTATCCTATCTTTCAGAAGGCAATTTTTTCAGGTGTGACAATCTTACAGTTCTAGGCTATTTTTATATTTCCTGCATTATTATAAAAATCACTATTTAAGCTGTAAACAAAGGAGCGGCTTGTATATAATTGTATACACCGTATATTTTTGTATATAACTGATTGTTTGACAAATAGATTTCAATATGATAAATTTTTTCCAACTCTATAAAACAATTGAATAGTCTACAGGGGAGCCAACATGGCTGAGAGTGGACAACTTTTGATTGTCCTGACCCTAAGAACCTGATCTGGGTAATACCAGCGTAGGGAGCTAATCAGCTAATCTGCTCAAGATCTGATTATCCATCCTATACTATAGCTTTTATACTTTCTTCAATAGTTCTCTATTTTCTCATTAAACAGTAGTCTGCATTTATAGATCTTGATTGCTGATTTGTTTCTATTATAAGTTAGGCTGTCTTTACCCATTTCATGAATGAAGGGTAAAGATTTTTTATTTTATACTAAAATAAGGGGAAGGTGATAAAATGAGTTTTTGTGATGAATTAAGAAATCACGGTAAGGAGATTTGGGATGGTTGGCACAAGCATCCATTCATTAAGGGGATCGGGGATGGAAGTCTAGAAAGGGATAAGTTTATCTACTGGATCAAGCAGGATTATCTGTACTTAAAAGACTATTCCAGGGTTTTTGCATTAGCTGGCGGGAGAGCCAGACCTCTAGATCACATGCAGAGCTTTGGAAAACTAATGGATGGTATCTTGAATACTGAGATGGATTTGCACAGAAAGTATTGTGCAGAGTTCAACATTTCAGTAGAAGAATTAGAATCCCTTGATAAATCTCCAACTTGTCAAGCATATACTGATTTTCTAGTGAGAACTGCAGCGACAGAGTCTATAGGAGTCATAGTTGCAGCTTTACTTCCCTGCATATGGGGATTCAATGAAATCGGTGCCAGATTAAAACAAGTAGGCGATACAAGTGAAAATAACCCCTATAGGCACTGGATTGAAATGTATTCCTCTAATGAATTTGACGAGTTAACAAAATGGAGTAAGGACATGATGGAATACTATGCTAAAGAAGCTGGTGAGGGTGAAAAATCCAGCATGAAAAAAGCCTTTTTGATAAGCAGTAAATATGAAGCCTTGTTCTGGGAGATGGCTCATGTATTAGAAGAGTGGAAATTTTGATTGCTGTATCAAGATTCTCTAAAAAATGAATTAAATAAATAAACACGAGGTGAACTAACGTGGAATTAGATAAAACTCTAGAAAAGCTTAAATCAGATGCACCCTTGGTCCATGCTATTACCAACAATGTTACTGTAAATGATTGCGCCAATATAACCCTAGCAATAGGTGCTTCCCCTGCCATGTGTGAGAGCACAGAAGAAGTCTATGATTTTGTTTCCCTCTCCAAAGCCCTATATGTCAATGTGGGTACCCTTACGGGCGAACAACAAAAAGCCATAGAAATTGCTGTTAGCCGGGCATCTGAAATAGGAGTCCCTGTGGTTTTGGATCCTGTTGGAGCAGTCGCCCTCAAAAACCGTCAAAAACTGATTCTTAATTTATTAACTAAGTACAACATAGCTTGTCTAAAAGGTAATATATCTGAAATCAAATGTCTCACTGGCAGGTCCACCGAAGCGAAGGGCGTAGACAGTCTTGATCATGGGGAAGATGCCCTCGAAGCTGCCAAGGAATTATCTTTAGAATACGATACAACCGTAGTAGCTACTGGTAAAACTGATTTTATAGCTCAAAAAAACAAAAGCTACTCTGTTGATAACGGCAGTCCATTGCTTGGAAGAATCACTGGATCGGGATGCATGTTGGGAATTATTACAGCAGCATTTTTGGGGACCACAAAGGATAATGACAATATACAAGCTTGCTTAGCAGGCACAACAGCTATGGGAATAGCGGGCGAAAAAGCACAAAAACATCTCCAGTCTGAAAATGATTTAGGCACCTTTAGAATCAAGCTCTTTGATAGCATGGCTTCTTTAAGAGGGGAAGAACTTAAGAGCAGAGCTAAATATCAAAAACTTTAATGACACACACTGGGCTAAAGTAAAGTATTTTAAAAATAATCTACTCCACTTTAGCCCGTTTACTCGTTATTAGAGTTGTTTAGTTAATAAAAGTCAGATACTATTCCAGGGACGTTAAAAACAAATCGACCAACCGGGGATCAAATTGTGCTCCGGCACAGCTTTTGAATTCTTCAATAATCTCTTCTTTACTCATCTTATCTTTATAAGGTCTTCCACTACTCATAGCTTCATAGGCATCAGCCACAGCTAAAATCCTCGCTAACAGAGGAATGTTTTCCCCTTTCAAACCCTGGGGATAGCCTTTCCCATTCCACCATTCATGATGGGCCACAATTTCATCTGCCACTTCCACATATTCTTCTATTTTGGAAGCCAATACAATCTTTTGACTCTTTATAGGATGCTCCTTTATCTGCTGCCAATCTTCATCATTCAATGTCCCTTCCCTAGTCAATATCTCACCGGGAATCATAACCTCACCAATATCGTGAAAATCTACTAAAGTCTCCAGTCTGCTCAATTCAGCCTGGGAAAGTCCAAAATCTTCACCTAGTTTTGTAGCTGTCTTTTTCATCCTATCCCTGTGCCCTGAATCTTCGTGACTTTTAGCTTCCAGGGTTTTTAGGGCCGAATCCAAAATGGCATCTTTAACCTCTCTATCCTTTACTTCCTTGTTTTTATACATATCCTCCCTGGCATCAAGGAGGGTTTCTTTTATGTCCATATCAACACTTGCTTTAACTCCAATTCCTAGAGATAAAGTTACGGGGACACTTCCTACATAACACTCAATTAAATTATCCGTTATCCTTCTACAAACATTTCTAGTTTCTTGGCCAGCAGCTTGAAGTAAAAGCAGGGCAAAATCATCATCTCCCCAGCGAGAGATGATATCTTCTTTGCGACAGGATTTCTCTAAAATTTCAGCCACTTTCTTTAAAGCTTCATCTCCCAAATCAAAACCGTAGATTTCATTTATCAGTTTCAATCCATTTAGTTCTGCCATCATTAAGCTTATTGGTAGCTGCCTAAAAGTATCCAACCTTTTCATTTCTTTTTCCATATGCGATCTAGTACAGAAACCTGTAAGATCGTCATACAAAGATTTCTCCATCTGTTTACGCTCGGTTATATCACGGCTTGAACCAACAATTTTAACTGGCTGCCCTTTTTCCAACACAGGATAAATAACAGTCAAATAGGTCCTCACATCTCCAGGCAGATCAAAAATCTCTTCATATTCCACACAGTCTCCAATTTCACAACATTTGATAAACATCCTGGTTAAAAAGTTCGCTGTTTCTTCTTCAAACAGCTCCGAAGGAATCTGCCCTTCAAATTCTTCCTGACTAATTCCCGTTAAGTTCTGGTATTTTTTATTTACAATGGTATATTTAAATGTATTGTCATCTTCAATGTCAAGGAGAAACAACCCATCACAAACATTATCAAAAATCACCCTGTATAATTCTAACAGTTCATTATTTTCTCCCTTATAATGATTCGGTTCACAAGGCACCATAACTCACCCCAATCCTCGTAAAATAATCTTTTGTCCCAAGCTGAATAATCAAATATGTTATGTCATCATCAGCCTGCAACGAACCGTTATTAAAACTTTTGAACTCTTCATTTAGTCTTTCCTTAATGCATTCAGGAGGGAGGTGGCCATTCTCCTTTAACACCTCGCTAACACCAGTAGTCCCAAACATTTCCCCATCATCTTCTTTAGTTTGCTCGATCAGACCATCCGTGCTCATAAAGATTGTAGATTTTCTTGACAATATCACTCTATTATAATCAAAATCCATTAAGTTTATGGGAACGGAATTTGAAATGGGTAAGTTTCGAGGGGTAAGCTCCATGATAAATTCATTCTCTTTAAATACCATTACCGGAATATGAAAGCCTGCCCCTGTATATTTTAGTTCCCATGTATTAAGGTCAAGTACACCCAAGAAAAAACTGATAAAGTAATCGTCAGGATAGTTTTCATCTTTATACTGATAAAATAAATGCTCCAAGATTTTATCAGGGGAAATATCTTCTGGCTTTAACTTTATATAACCACCTATGGCTTGATTGACAAATGAACTTACTATGGCCCCTTCCATACCAT
>CAZCIZ010000005.1:26771-61571 GCA_964498995.1 uncultured Clostridia bacterium
ACAACACTAATACCATCTTGAATACTTTCAAAAATTCCCTGTAGTAAGTTTCTGCTTTCCCGTAATTCAATCTCAGCCTTCTTTCGATCAGTGATATCCTGCAGGTGTTCCACCAGATACGCAATTTCACCATCTTCATTAAAAACAGGATTAGATCTTATATTCACATAGCGACCTAATTCCGGAAAATACTTCTCTGTAGTTTCTAATTTCTTTGTTTGTAAGGCTTTATTAGAAGCACACTCTCGACACACCTCATCTTTGCCTAAAAGTTCATAACATTTTTCCCCTTTTACATCTTCAGGGCAAATCCCAAGCATTTCATACCCAGCCTGGTTGTAGCGCATAACTGTATAATCTGGGTACTGAATCCCTACTAAATCTGATATAGCATTCAAAGTACCTTCTAGAAGCATATTTTGTTCAGTTAATTTCTTTTGTAACTGTTCTTTCTCCGTAATGTCGATAGCAATCTCAACTGCACCGGTTATTATGTTTTCCTCCCCTCCAACGGGAACACCCATTATCTTCCATTGGCGGCCATCGGGGGTGATCTTGTTATTTTCATGAGTTGTAGCTGTTTGTATAGCTCTAAGCACCGGACAATCGTCGCAAGGCCCCTGTTCCTTTGATACAATCTCATAACATTTGCAACCGATTATTTCATCCACTTCCACATCAAAAGCCCTGGCAGCGGTTTCATTAGCCCATAAAATATTAAAATCTCTATCAAGGTAAGAGACCAGGATATTAACATTATCCAAAAACAGATCAGTTATAACTTGTTTTCTTTTATTTAACTCATTCCCATTACCCTTGTCAGCATTATTGGTAACCAAGAAATCACCTTTTCTTTAAACTAATTATTCTTTATCTCCATAAAAAATAATCTCTTATGGCTTATATTCTCGCCAATTGTGGATTTTCCTTTACTTATCTTAAATAAATTGTTGAGTTTTTGTTTCATAGGTTCAGTATTGAAACCTAGAATAGTCTGATTAGATCCAATTAGCAATTTAATCATCAGTTGTTTTCAAAAGATCACCCTTAAGGGTGATCTTTTTTGGTTCAAATAATATTAAAATATAATTACTCGACATAATCCCACAGCTAAAGTGAGATTTAGCTTAATAGACCAGTCAAAATTTATTTATTAGAAGGAAGGAGATAATCATGAGCTGTGATACTTGTAAACCCGAGTTTTATAAAAGTAACGATGGAGTCATACGCTGGGTTTATGAATTAAATATGTGGAAAAACCCAACTATTATGATCACAACTATAAAGGTATTCTTCTTGGCTTCTCTTGTCCCAGGTATTTTAGTCGGTATAATCACCTTATTAGAAAGCGGTTTTATAGAAGCTGTTAGGGTTTCATTAGTCGTAGCTAGTATTGTTATACCTATTATGTTAGCTCTGTTGGCTTTGTCTTATCCAATTGTAGCAATTACAAACGGTGGTAAGTATTGTGTATTATTTGAAATGGATCATATAGGTGTTAAACACAATCAATTAGATAAAAATATCAACAGAAATCAAGCGATTAACATTCTAGGAATAGCGGCAGGTATAGTCAGCGGTAATCCCACTTTGGCTGGTGCTGGAGTTTTATCTTATTTCAAAAAAAGTTCTTATTCTGAATTCTCAAAAGTCAAAAAAATTGTGGCCAACAAAAGACGCGGAGTTATATACCTTAATGAAACTTTGGAAAGAAACCACGTTTATGTTTCAAAAGAAAATTTCGACACGGTTTTGGATTATATTATAGCCCGGTGCAATCGAGCAGTAGTCGTCCATCGGCAATAATTATCTTCACTTAAATGACCTCTCCAGGTTACGAAATATATCGAGGCACACGACTGCTTAAAAAGCAAATTGACTCACAGTTTGTTGTTCCAATACCTGCTTTTTGGGCTATATCCTCAACTCTTATAACCCTATTACCTTGGATACCAAATATAACCACTTCATCTCCGGGATAAGTATCTGGCAATAAGCTTATATCTACCAAAAAATGGCTCATAAAAGGGATCCCAACTATTGGAGCTTTCCCCCCATTGATAATCACTTCTCCGCCCTTCATTTTCAGTAGAAAAAGTGCATCTGAATATCCCAAGGGGACCGTTGCAATTCGCATATTTATGTTGCAGTTGGATTGTTTATTATAACCGGCCGTAATACTTCCTCCAGCGTTGATAGATTTAACTTTTGCAACCTTGGACTTCAGCTGCATTACTGGCTTCAAACCTATATCTTCCTGATTATCAAAAGATGATAGTCCATATAAAATTGTCCCAGGCCTAACTGTATTATAATAAGCATCAGGATATCTTAAAATAGCAGGACTGCTGGCAGCATGGATAAGAGGTAAAACTAAATTCATTTTTTGAGCAATACTTAAAGCATAATTAAATTCTGATAACTGGTGACTTACCAGCTTATCATTTTGATTATAAGCGGCATAAAGGTGGGTAAAAAATCCCTGCAAATCTAGCCACTTAATTTCTTTAATCTGATTAATAAAGTCAGGCAGATCTGTAGTTGATATTCCCATGTTACTATTTTCAATAGATATTCGAATTTGCACCTGTACTTTTTTTTGTTTTTTTTCTGCTATTATAGCCAGTTCCTTAGCCATGGAAAAATTAGCTATTAATGGAGTTAGATTATAATCTATTATCAAAGGTTCTTGTCCAGGTAAACTATCTTCCAAAATAAATAGCGGAATACTAACTCCTGCTTGCCTCAATTCTATACCTTCTAACACTGAAGAAACGGCTAAGCCTATGACATTTGGATTTTTTTGCAGTTCTTTAGAAATATGTACAGAACCATGACCATAGGCATCAGCTTTTACTACCGGCATCAAATTTACACAAGCTCCAACTTTTTTTCCAATTAGCTTTATATTATGATTTAAGTGTTCCATATTTATTTCTATCCATGAATTGATCTCTTGACTTCGTTCTAACACAGGGTCTTTTTTCATAATTTCCCTCCATCAACTATATATATAGTAAGAACATACACTTTTATTTTCATTACTGGTTAGTATGCAGTTAACTTCTTTTGAGCAAGGAAAATACAAAAAATATTGTCATGACAAGAGTTATAATTCCTATAAGCCCAACACCAAACATCCCCAGGGCTAAAAAGCTGCTAAATACCATAGGTCCCAACATCTGCCCTAGTTTGCGAGCGTTTTCATAATATCCCAAAGCATTACTTTCCCCAAATGATTGGACCTCTTTTAGTCTTATAAAATAACTACTTTGAGCTACAAGGCCAAAGCTTTCAGAAACCCCTATCAAAACAACGACAATAAAAGCCACCGTTAAGGTACTAATATTAAAAAACAATATTAGTCCTCCGGCAATTATTATTCCTGAAACCAAAATGGCCGTTGTAGCCCCAAGCTTTTTCTCAGCATGCTTACTTAAAAAAGGGCCTAAGTAGGCTATAGCTATTCCATTAAGCATAAAAGCCCTGCCCACATTTGACATGGTGGCTCCTTCTGAAGCAGCAAAAATCGGGAAAAAGTAATCAACATACATGCTGCTGATAGTCAAAGGTAAAACTACCAAAACAAAAAAGATTAAAATTTTTGAGCTAGCCAAAAAGTTAAAAACACCAAAGGCCGGTAAAGCACCTTTTTCACTTGTGTCTTCAGCAGTACTTTCTTCATGAGCTTGATTTAGCTGCCCTTGTTCAGGTCTTAATAAAACTAAAATAAAGGTAATAGCTAATATACATAGTCCCAGGGCAACCAAAAAGACCTGGGCAAAGCCTAATCTATCCGCTAACATACCGCCAGTTACCGTCCCAACAATAAATCCAGCATACAATCCAGAAACATAATTTGGAAAAACATCCATCCTTTCTTCAGATGGTACTTCATTGATTATATACCCTCGTATTGACAATAGGGAAAACCCATACCCTGCACCAGTTAAAGCACGAGCAATAATAAATAATAATTCATTAAAAGCATAATAAGATAAAAATAGCCCTCCACCGAAAATTATTAGACCCATGGATAAAGGAAAATACCAGCCCCGACTAGTTATTAGCCGTCCAGCCAAAATAGCAGCAACTGCAGCAAAAAGCATCTCCGATGATATGGGAAGTCCCAGTATCATATCTTTAGATAAGCCTAAAAAGGAACCATGGTATAATTCTTGCATTCGAAGAGGGATAAATGAAGCCGACATAAACACTGCTGCCCCGATGATTAACACCAACATCCTAATTACCTTGCCATCTATTTTGGGATAACCGGGAACTCCCAGATTTTCAGAAACTTCTTCCGGATATTGTTCTAAATATCTTTTTTTGGTATATTTCCACTGTAAAATTATAACCATAAATAAAACGATTTCTATCATCAAAACTATCGATAAAAGAAGCACAGTCAAACTATCTAGCAAAATATTTTGCATTCGCTCTGCAAAGTACTCTTCAGACAGTATTAATTCTATTGCGGCAGCATTTTGTTGGTTATCTTCTATCATGGGATATCGATGGATCATATCTCTATCCATTTCATCTAAGTTTAATTCTGAAGTCTCAATAGAGCCCAATACATCTTGAGTTGAATAAGTTGTTTCTCCATCTAATGTGTTTAAATTTATCATGCTAATTTCAGGTACGTTATCCACAATATTAGCTAGATATTTTTCTAATTGATATAATTGGTCATAGGTCACCCCTAAATTCAGGACTGATTCCACATCATTGCTTATAATGTTTGAAATACTAGTAGTGTTATTCTGGGCTATATCCTGATATTCATTTCTAAAGGTATTGTAGTTTAGTAACCCAAAAGCAATTTGAATCAATCCAAGTACGATCATGGAAGTAACCAAAAAATTCTTTTTGTTTATTTTCCCTTCAGCGTTGATAAAATTGATCCATCTACTTAATATTAAAAGTACCAAAAAACCTATTAATGCCATGGCTATCAAATATAAAACCAGTTGAACTATAACATCTGTTACGTGGTCATTAATGATTTCAGCGGGAAATACAATCTGAAAACTACCGTGCCACTGTGAATCTTGACCCTGAATAGGAAGAAAGACGTGGTAATTCCCCTCATGAGTTCCATAACTATAACTATTGTCATCTGTCGAGCTTGTTCCCAACATTCCCTCAGTTTGCTCAACCCCTTCATTTGCAGCTGAGATTTCATCATTCCCAAAGTTGGATAATTCCTGCAGTTCAATAGGAAGCCTTTTATCTTCTACAATTCCATCAGTATCATACATGACCTGGCCATCAGTTGACACTATTTGGACCTCAGTTATTTCCGGCAAGTCCTGCTGTACTTCTTTTAATGTTTCTTCAATTCCATAAAAATTTTCTAATGGTTTACCATATCTCAAGGAATATTCTATTTTGTTAACACTTTGTTGACCGGAGACCTCATATGAAGATACCAAAGAATCCACATAGTTCAGCTGAAAATCAGAAACAACCAAAAGACCAGTAAATGCCAATACCACAATTATAGCGATTAAAAAAAATACCAGGACAGTACTTCGTTCTTTTCCCATATATGATTTTACCTCCTATAATCTCATGTGATGTGATGCGATGCGATGCCATATATTGAAATCGACAACATAAAAATCAACAGATTCGAGGTTTTTCTTTACAATAAACTATGTAAGTTTTACAAGAGTCCCTTTTCAGTTCAACTCCATACCAATTAGCATTTAATAGGCTTTTTTGTCTTTCGATATCACTACTTTCAACCATGATGGCCCTACTCATATCCCACAAGTTTAGACGGGAAATATCCAAGGATAATATAAACCGTTTTAACCCCCCGTACATTTCGCTAAATTTTACAATTGAAAGGCCAAAGGAAAATAAATTTTTTAAGGAAGGCAAATTGTTTGGTTCCACAGTTGCACAAAAATACCGGGTAAATCTATGCAGTTGAACGTAATTAATAAGATTTAGCCCTAGCTTATAATGTAACTTAAAACCTCTATACTCCGGATGAACAAATGCCAGCTCTAGGTGACAAACTTTTTCTAATTCCTCGGTTTCTAAGTCAAATTCTCTGCCAAGATTTTCTATGTCCTGCCCTGGGAATAACGCTACATAGATCCCAACTAATTTCTCATTATCATTTATACCTATAATAGTCCCTTTATCTCCTAGAGCATCAAGGTACTCTTCCTCTGAAAGGGTCACACATAGTTTCTTTTCCTCTAAATCCTCATACACAATATCTTGTAATTCCATTATTCGATCTAAATCAGCTTTATTCAATATTACAAGATCAAAAGATGTTTTTTTGAAATCGTTATTAACTACCATTTTAAAACCTCCACTATTAATTTATGGTTTGGTGGACTTCATCTGCAACTAATAAAACTTCAAAAGGCACCTGATAATCCACCAGTTTCGCCGCTTCTAAATTAACTGAAATCAGAGGGGTAAGCGTAAAAGTCTGGGTTTGTTCCCTGGGTAAATCACCTTCTAAAACATTTAAAATTCTATCACTTCCAAATAAACCTATTTCAGAAAAATCATCTCTTGAAACACTTGCCACCGCTCCTGATGCCACATCCTCGCCTCCTAGTTGGGAAAAAGACGGAATATTATTTTGATAGAAAGGTTCTAAAAGACCTTCTAAACGTGCTGATTCAATAGAAGCTACGGTAATATAAAAGGCGTCAATTTCTTTGGATAACTCTTCATAAGCCTCAGCTAACTCTGAATAGTATCGCTCCCTATCATCAGAATCAACGGGCTCATCAACATGCCGGTAATTTATTTCAAAACCTCTATCTGCTGCTGTAGCTTCTATTTCATCTATCGCCGAGTAAGTTCTTGCTAAATCAGTATCTTCATACACTATCCCCATGGTTTCGAACTCAAAAAGATCGCTAAAAACTTCAATCAAGCGTTTTTCCCTATCAGGCTCCATATGAGCCCAAATATGGTCTTTGCCAGAATCTTCTTTTGAGTCAATGATATTTGCATCTACAGCATTAGTGGTAGAAAAGACCATAGTAGGTACGTCATGTTTATCAGTAGACAACACTTGACCGGCATTTGTGCCCATGACTATGACTAGATCCAAATCCCTTTCTTCTGCCAGTCGATCCAAAACTTCTTCTTCGGACCCTGGGTCTAGTTCAAAAGAATAATGAGCGTCTTCAACAAAATCCAGCTTTCCAGTGTCGGTATTTGCTAGCCAGTTCCACATACTTCTACTGTCTTCTTGTCCAGGGGTATACGGCATCTCATGGACTTCGCCTAATACTCCAAGTTCTTCAAACCCTTCCAGCAGTCCATAAAAAGTCCCGGCAAAATTCACAAAGGGCCCTCCTTCAACATAACCTATACGCCATACCTCATTTTCCTTAGAATTTTCAGCGAACAAAAATGAGCTGGTAAATACAGTCACCATTAAAATAATTACAATTGTAAAACCAATATTTTTTTTGTTTATGTTCATAATTTCACCTTTTTCTAAAAAATATTAAAAACAAGTTTCATAGTTATTTTATCATATTTCTTACAATTTTTGTTATAATAATTGTTTTCATTGTAATTATTTTTTTCAAAAAATACAGAAGTATAATTCTTCATCCTTGACTATATTTCCATATGCTATATTTCCATTGCTATTGCTTTTCTAAGATTTTAGTAGTATAATGGAATATAATTCCAAACATGTATTCTCCTATTGGAGGTGAACACCTTTAAGTCTCTAATCCGCGTTGTTTTAGCTTTGATATTATTAACGAGTTTTTTCTTTTGGAGTTGTGACAATGATGGCAATTCTAAACCAATAAATACAAGCAAGGAAAAAGCTGCAGAAGCTGAAGAAAATATCAAAAAAAATTCAGTGGAAATAGATAAAAGATTAACAGGCGAAGGGCTTTTTCATGTTGGTATAATTCAATTCGTTCAACATTCTGCCCTAGACTCAGTGAAGTTGGGTATTATTGAATCATTTGAAAATGCTGGTTTCATTAAAGACGAAAACCTTGAAATAAATTATCAAAATGCTGAAGGGGATTCACAAAAATGCCAGGCTATAATTAATGAATTTATAGAAGATGACTTAGATCTAATTATAGCAATTGCTACTCCTGCAGCAGAAGCTGCTGGAGAACAAAAGGATATACCTGTTGTATTTGCTGCAGTAACTGAACCAAAAGTGGCAGGCTTGGTAGAAACTTGGGAAACTCCAAATACTAACTTGACCGGTGTTAGTGATTTGACACCAGTAGAAGCGCTTTTGGATATAGCTTTAGGTGCTATGCTTGAAGCAAAAAATATTGGTGTTATATATAATGATGCAGAAATCAATTCAGTGGTTCAGGTGGAACATTCCCGGGAAATTGCCAAAAGTTTAAATATAAATATTATTGAAAAACAAGCCTCTGACTTAGAAGAAGTCAAGCTCATGTCTGAGAAATTAGCACAAATTGCCGATATAGTTTGGCTTCCTACAGATAATACGGTTTTAGCAGGGATAGAGCCTTTGATTAATATCATGAATGAACATAATATACCGGTTGTAGGGGCATCCAAAGCTTTTGCCAAAGAAGGTGCAATCTATGCTACTGGTTATGATTACTTTATAATAGGATTGCAGGCTGGCGATATAGCTATTGATATCCTAAGTGATACAGATCCTGCACAAATACCAGTCCAGACACCTTCAGACATTGGGATTGCCATTAATATCAATGCTGCCAAAGAGATAGGATACCAAATCCCTTTTGAAATGATGTTGATAGCTGATGAAGTATATTATTAGTTACTCCCAAACTCGAAATTAAAAAAAATCATTAAAGGAATTTTTCAGCTCTAAAGAGAATTAAATCCATTATGAATTCCAACAAAACCCCTTTAATAATAAATCCAGAAGCAGGAAGAGGTACGGCTAGACGTATCTGGCCTAGGATCTATGATTTGCTAGAACAACATCAAATTCCTTACGAAAGCTATTTTACCAAGTATCATGGTCATGCTAGTTTATTGGCAAGTACCTTGGTAAAGAATGATCTAAAGAATGAGCTTGAAAAAATTATAGTAGTTGGCGGAGATGGAAGCATTAATGAAGTTATTAGTGGAATATACAATTATTGTGCCAAAAAACTTGACAGGTTGAAGCTAGGTGTCATTCCCGCTGGTACAGGAAATGATTTTGCCAGGTCTCTTGGGATCCCACTAGACTCTCAGAAAGCAATTAAAATTATAAAAAAAGATAACACCCGGTTAATAGATCTTGGCATGGTTAACTCTCGACCATTTGTTAATATTTGCGGGGTTGGCTTTGATGCTGCTGTTGCCGAGGAGTTAAACAAAAATAGGGGAATACTGCCGGGTAAAATAGCATATTTATATACCCTTTTAAAATGTCTAATTAAATTTAAAAATATATCTCTAAACATTACATTGGACAACAAAGAAAGAATAGAATCCAAAGCACTACTTGCAGCTGTTGGTAATACAGGGTTTTATGGAGGAGGAATGAAAATTATACCTTCGGCAAAACCCGATGATGACTATTTTCATATTTGCCTTGTGAAGGATGTAGGAATACTAGAGATTTTACAAACCCTCCCCGGGCTTTACTCGGGAAAACATATCAATCATCCCAAGGTAGATGAATACATGGCAAAATCAGTATATATCGATTCCAATACCCCTGGACTTACGGTTCATGTTGACGGCGAACCATTATCCCAACTACCGGCTAATTTTTACATATCTAGCCACAAATTAAATGTTATACTTCCGTATAAGGCTTAGCCAGGAACTTGCGCCAACTTGGGGTAGTCACTTTCCCTTCCAGTTCAAAGCTCAGTTATGAGTTTCTTTTTTTATGTTAATTATTTTCCGGTTAAATTTTTCAGTTTCTTGTAGAAAAGGAAAATGAGCGGAATCTTCAAATATTACCAAGTCTTTGCGGGGAGCTTCTAAGATTTCAAAATATTCTTCTACCAGTTGCAAAGGAGTAATATAATCATTCTTACCAGTTAAGAAGAAAACTGGTAAGTCCAAAGAAGAAATATCCTCCATGATATTAACACGAGTGAACTCACCATCTTCATACATAGGCGCCCCACCTCTGTTCAACCCTTTAACTCCCCGGATATAATCAATAAAATTATATTCAGGGGAACTTGCGATTTTTGTAATTAAGCTTAACATATCTCCATCAAAGTTACCTCCGTAATCATTAACAAGGTAGGTAAAATCCCTAATATCTTCATCATATTTATAGGGAGGTTCACCCAACTCCTCAAGCTTTTCCAAAGCTTCACTATCGTCTTGTTTATGAATCTTTTTTAACAACCAATCATGGGCAATTTCCAACTGTCTAAGGTTATCTACCAACTGACTTACTCCGATATACGCATAATAATCTTCAGGGTTTTCATTAACTAGTTGAAGCCCCAAAAAAGAACCCCATGAATGACCCAATAGATAAATTTTTTCCCTATTCATACGTTTTTGTAAATAATCTGTTAGTTCAGCAGCATCACTCTTGAATTGTTCAAAACTCATGGTTTTTTCGTCAAATCCTCTGTGGTTTGATTTTCCCGCACCGCGCTGATCCCAATGAACTACAACAAATTCTTCTTCAAGTTTTTCATCCAATTGATGAGCAAGGGGCATCTGAACCGCCCCAGGGCCTCCGTGAAGCCAGAGTAAGACAGGGTTTGATTCATCTTTTCCCCTTATCAATATCTGCTGCTCTAAATTACCAAGTTCTACTCTTTCAAGTTCTGCAATACTCTCAGGTATTACATTTCCTTTATCATCCCTAAATTTATCAGTTGACGGTACTATACCCAAATATACAACTAAAATAATGAAGGCCAAAATAGTTATAACAGTTATACTACCCACAGTAACCTTTAAAATTTTCAACTTTTATCTCTCCTTATCTAAGAAAAGATCTGACCAAAAGATCTGACCAAAAATCGGGGGTAGTCAAATTAGAGGGACTACCCCTTAATATAATTAATATCATATTATTCTTCAGCAGTGGTAGGGTCTATCTCTGTTTTTACTTGGGAGACCCTGCTTACTGGAAAATTCCCCTGCTCTGCATGTTTTCGGATTGAATCTTCGTCTGGATCTATATAGACACAATAAAGCTTATCTCCGGTAACATAGCTTTGAAGCCACTGGATTTGCGGTCCCATATCATTAAGTATATTACACGATTTTTGGGAAATGCCTTTCAGTTCTTCTTTAGAAAGATCTCCAGCTCCCTGAAGATCCCTTTCTATAACAAACTTTGGCAAGGAAATCACCTCCTGACAATCTTTTACTTTAATAAATTCCCTATACCCTTCTTACATTTTAACCTCGTTAATCTGAATTATAGGCTTGGTGTCGGTGTAGTTGGGAATATCATTTTGAATAGCTTCTGCGTTAGGGCCAAATGAATTTTGAAAATCTTCTATAGAGTCAAAGTATAGATGACCCATAGCTATATAGGCAGGTTCTGAGCCAGGTTCGGGGCCGCTCACACCCTTTTCCACTGCTACATCTTTCAGAGCATCTCCCAATTTTTCCTTACACATGGGTATATGCTTGTTGCAGTAATACTCCATGTCAAAACTCTTACCCTCAGTATTTGGATAAAATACACTGACCTTAATAATAATTAGCCTCCTTTAGAAGATTCATATTTTTTAACTAATCATCCTAATGAAATTCTTCCAATTGAAAATCTAGCAGTAAAAATTTTTTAGACACCCCCTAACAAATAAATAAGAAGCCTCTAATTTTAAAGAAGCTTCATACAGTCAAATTCTTCAAATTGAATTAAATACCCTGGAAATTGTCATTACTTTATTTTCCATATTATGTTTTTCTATCTTTATCAATAATTAAATTTAAATTCTGTTGTTCATACTATAATTATTATGGTCAAATTCTTCTACAAGTAATAATATTATCCTGCTAATTTTTCAAAAAATTTAGAATTAATACTCGCATAAGATTTCTTAAAAAAACTTAGATTTCTATATAAGCTTAATCTTTGTTTCATTTTTTAATATTATAAAAACAACAACAATTTATAGGTGGTGAGATTCCTTGTGTGCTGTTAAAAAATTCATTGATAAAGTTACTATAGAGTGTATAAAAGGAGATATTACAAATCAGAATGATGTAAAAGCTATTGTTAATGCTGCAAACTCTAGACTAGGGCCCGGCGGAGGAGTAGCCGGGGCAATTCATGAAAAGGCAGGTCCGGGTTTAGAGCAAGAATGTAAACCCTACGCTCCCCTAAAGGCTGGAGAAGCAGTTATAACTACTGGACAGAAACTTCCAAATAACTATATTATTCATTGTTTAGGGCCAGTTTGCGGCCTAGACCATCCTGAAGATGAATTACTGGCTAGCTGTTATAAAGAAGCTTTGAAATTAGCAGAATCATATCACATTACTTCAATCGCTTTTCCTTCTATATCTACTGGAAATTTTGGCTTTCCTCTTGATCATGCAGCTAATGTTGCATTTACAACTATTAAAGAAATATCAAAGGATTTAAAATATATCAGATTAATAAGATTTGTTCTTTTTAGCCAACATGCTTTAGATGTTCACAAAAGGGTTTTAGAAGACTTGTTTAAGTCATGGAATAAGTCTTAAAAAAGATTTCCTATTGTGCTTGCCTCTACCCATTGGGGCAAATCTGAATTCCAAACTAAGTCTTCTTTTTTTAGTTCTCCTTCTTTTACTGACTGCTTTAGTTCCTGCCAGGAAAATTCACCTAACTGTTCTCCGTCCTTTATCATATACCAGGCCTTATGGTTATTATTAAATGTAGCATTAGAGCTAGCTTCAGACTCCTCTTGAGAGCTCCTAAATAAAATCTTATCTAACATCAGCTCTAAATCACCAGGTAAAAGAGTTGACATAGACGCTTCGGCTCCACTCATGAGAAATAATGTCAAATCAAAGGAGGAACGGGTGAACAATAACACATCGTGGGCAAGCTCACCGTCTCTCGTGCTGCAGGTCTTAGAAAAGACCATACGGCTGGCAGCCTGTTTTTCTCCTTCAGCTAACACTTTCCCTGCCTCGGTCAATTCAAAGCCAGTGGCTTCTTCATCGACAGGCTCTATCAAACCTTTTTCTACCAGTTCTAATAATGCCGGACGGGGATCCTGACAGACAGACATTTCCGTTACCGAAATGGGCAGTAACTTGTCCGTAAAGGGAAGAGCCCAGCGAAAATCTTCAACGTCTGCTTCTTCCAGGCGTTCTTTAATATCTGAGAGAGAAAAGAGGGTAATTGGTTCTAAATGTCGGATAAGAGATATAAGCCAGGCCCGGCGATACTGATCAAGAATCGCCAGAAAAGTCAGAGCTGCTTCTGTCGAAAGGTCACAGCCGATCTGCGTAGAGCGAACTGTAGTATCATCAGAGAGCACACGACCAATCAGATGGCGAAGTTCTGTCTCTGAACGAAAACTAAGTCTCTGGGTGTCTCCGGTTTTGGCCAGGGTAACCCAAACCCCTGGCATATCTTGGGATATGGCCAGGGTGGAACGGGAAACCGTTGTATCAGCCATGTTGTAGTGCATCTGTACGACCTGCTCAGGATCTGCTAGAACAGAGAGGCAACTCTCCAACAGTCGCAGTTGATCTAGATCTTGATCAAGCTCTTTTTTATCTATAGATTTAAATTCCGATTCAAAGTCCATCTCTTTTTGTCCTTTTGGGAGTACGTCTAGTGACCCTCTTTTTTTACCGGTCTGTTCAAAATAAGCCGCAAACTCATCTGCTTTCCCAATCCATTCACCGTTTTGACTTTTCATTTAATATCCCTCCAGATATGGTAATAGTAAATCCAGTGTGAACTTAAAGATTACGGGCATAGTCTGTGATCGCATTTCGACCGATTTCGTTAAAAGCTTCAATACTGCTTAATCCATACGTCTCTAGGACTGCGTTTAAACGCCCCGGGTTCTGGTTAATCTCATTTGCTGCCCGGATAAGGTCTGGGTTATTAAGGCTCTGCTGTAACACGTTGGCCCCTTTTTCCGCTCGACCGAGGGCTTTGGCCACCGAGAGAGGATCATTGGGGTTTGTGGTAATGCTTCTAATCTGCTGGTTTAGCACGGACTTAACCTCGTCGGGGGTAAAGGCCGTTGGGTTGTCTGTGATTTGACCCGTACCGTACCTGGCATTATTGAGCTGGTTGGCATCTACTGCTGCCTGGCCGGAGGTTTGATAGGGCCTTTGGACTGCCCCGTGGTCGTTCACCCTGTATACTTCTGCTGTGCCAGTTGTGGCCTGGCGGGCATTGGTGAAACCTTCCGCATAGGAATCTACTTGACCCGCTCCCGCACCTATTCGGTCATAAGACTTGTAATCAACGTTTAGTGCGCTTAGGTTCCGACTCTGCAGGGATTGGTCCACGTTACGGACATGGGACTCAGTAAAGCGCCGCGAAAGATCTTCATAGGCTTCTTCAGGACTGATGTTATTTCTGTGGGCATATTTGTTCAAATCAGACTTATTAAACCTTGGGATCACCGTGCGGTCCGCATCTGTCCGAAGTCGAGGTGCAGCCCCTCTAGCACTAGACCCACTGTCAGCGACGATAACTTCTTGAACTCTTACCTGGGCGCTGTTCTGGGTATCGATGATGGCACCACGAGTCCCCTCACGCACGGATTCATTTATCTGGTTCCCTAATATTCTATTGCACTCCTGGGCGGCTTCCCTGCTAATGGCTCCTTTGCGCTGCAGAGCATCTAAGTCTCGCATCCCACCATTTCTATAGAGCTCCGATACCCTGTCAGGATCTCCAGATCGCACGGCCTCGTCAAACTGTTGTAGTTTCGACTGTTCTGTTGGAGTAAGTTTTACCTGCGAGGGGCTACCTGTAATATTATCAGCTAGTTCTGAGAGGCTTCTGGGGCCAGTATAACCCTCCCGTCCACTAATAATATCACCGATCCGGCTAGCACCCTGGCTGATGCTCTGAGTGAGCCTCTTACCGGTCGCTTCCCAGGCTCTTCTGCTGAAAAGATCCGAGGCCTGGCCCAGCAAGTCTGCCCCTGACTCTTTCAAGCTTCCCCAACTACCTCTTAATCCACCCCTGACAGCCCCGCCTGCACCTTCTCCAAGACTACCGTATGCGCCACTGAGGGCACCACCAGTTGCTCTAACGGCTCCGCCGAGGGCCCGGCCAAAGAAATCTTGTACGATGGTCTCTTTAACCCCCTGGTAAGTAGCACTTAGCCCACTCTCTCCCCGGTCT
This sequence comes from uncultured Clostridia bacterium, assembly GCA_964498995.1. Taxonomy (GTDB): domain Bacteria; phylum Bacillota; class Natranaerobiia; order Natranaerobiales; family Natranaerofabaceae; genus Natranaerofaba. Next base: position 42,046 of record CAZCIZ010000005.1, read on the forward strand.
ATCGCATCTTTTATGGTGTAATTGCTGCCGACGGGGGTAAAAACCCACTCCGAACTACCGCCCGTCAAGGCACCAATCCCAATCCGCCCCACTAGTCCAGACCAGGAGGTGGTGCCATCACTGTTGGTAGCAGTAGTGATATTGCGTCCTGTTTCACCCAGGGAATCCACCATGCTGTCAACATCGGTCCACCAGGGTTTTTCGGATGCTGGCACTTCATTTGGACCCAAAGTAGCGCCGCTAATCCGACCTCCGATATGATCTCGGATACGCTTGACCTGCTCGGGGTCTGGAGTCTTTCCTTCGTTGACGAGATCGTCAATTAGCTGGCCGATCCTGCCGTGAGTATCGTCTTTATCGCTTAGCATCCCCCTATTAAAGGCTGTCCGCTCCATCTGCTGCAGCCGATCTAACATCTCTTCCTGTTCCCCGATCTCCTGAAAAGCATCTTTAAGATGCTGATCACTATTAGCACTGGCCTCGGCTCTATCAAGCTCCTTTTGACGCTGTTCTTCTAGGTTAGACTGACGCCTTTTCGCATCCTCAGGTCTAAACCAGGCACCGTCCTGATAGATATGACCTTGTTCTATATGACTTCTTTCTATCTCATATTCCTTAGCAGAGATCCAAAAAGGCTTATCCGAAGCATCTGTTGGAGAAGTGGTATAAATATACTCTTCCCCATCAGCAGCAACAACTCGGTCATTAATATTAGGTGTTTCTACAATTTCTTCATAAGTACGCGAGTTTGAGATGACTTTTTCGCCCAATGCCGAAGCTGTGACGTTAGCTCCTTTACGTCCCATATAATCAAGGCCTACAGCCATAAGACCCGGTATCAAAATACCAGCAACCGCTTGAACACCATTTTCAGGCAAAGGGATTTTGCCTATTCCTCCCCAGATGGAGCCTTCCCCTTGTCCTTGGCTAGAAGGCTCTTCTCCCCCCATGAAGCCCTCATGCCAACTGCGAAAATCTTCCGGAGAGTCTGGTGCAAATGAACCTCCTTCAGGTGTAATCGGTGATCCATTTCCATCATCAATACCATCAGAAGTGCTTTCTGGTCCTACAGCTCCAGTGCCTGAACTTGAAGCCAATTGACCTTCGAAGCTTACTGAATGAGTAAGTTTAGTGACATGTTCGTAGTCGGGATAAGTAGTGTACTCTATATCACCTTTGTAAACCCGTATTGTCCCTGTAATGCTGTTGTCATTATACTGCGCATCTACCTCGCGAAAATGTATAGGGTAGCTGTCCCTAGCAAAACTAATAAATCTACCTTCTAACATCCCATCTGAGTAAAATAGATACGGTGGAAGTACCAACTCTGAACTAGAAGTAGTCGCAAGAGCTGCCACGCCATCTCTTTCATTATTTAGCTGAGGGCCGCTTAAATATACTCTAGATGAATCCAAAACTATCTCACAAGCACCCGGGTTAGAATAGTCGACATTCCACATTCCTCCTAAAGGCTCTGGTGCCTGCATATTAGCTGATGAGTCAACTTCTTCTACTCTAAACTCAGTAAGTTGATAAGTTAATTTTTCCCCCTCCTGTATATTGGCATAAACAAAAGAAACCGGACTTAAGAAGAGAAAAATAAGTAAAACAAGATATATTAATTTTTTCATATTTTTATTTTACCTCCATTCTTGATTGATCCATTCTTGATTGATCTAAAGTAATACAGTCACTACCAAATTAACCAGGACCAACCCATGAAGATCATAAATCCAAAGAAAACAGAAATTAGAAGACTCACTATCCTTTTACCACCAGTCATTTCTTTAAGTGTTGCCATCATGGGTCTAGTAGCCCAAAGAATACCAGGGATCCCAAAGGTCAAAGCCGTATTCCACCCCAAAAAGACATTAAATAATAGCCCACTGGTGGTATATACCAAAGCAGGGGAATACCCCAGCCCAAAAGCTTTAACAGTCCATTTAGCAGGATGATGATTGCCCCAAACCTTAACTATTAACCAGGCCATCATGGCAAATAAGAAAACTCCTAAGGTACCATAGATAAAGCCAATTATGGCAATAAAAATACCAGAGATTGTTACTCCTCCTCCATAGAGGTCTAAGCTTGTTTGGATAAAAAATAGCATAAAAGCAAGTCCAGAAACAGAAAGTGCCCACTGCCAGGAATAACGCTGTAAATGTGATTTGAGTAAAACCCCCGGGTTTAACACCATTAAAAACATACCCCAAAAACGTGAAAATTTACTTCTTTCTTCTTTTTTATTTCCAGTTTCATTTCCAGTTTCATTGTTGGCAAAAATATACCTTATGGGTTTCCACTCATTTGACGAAGAATCCCAAACCAAATCATTTACGCTGACTGTTTTATCGGATATATTATTCAAGATCTCTTGCCAGCTGTACGGCCCATATACTTCTCCCTGTCGACTGATATAGCAGGTATCAGGATTTGAAGCAAAAGTACTCTCTTTTGGTTTCAAATTTCAATATGCCTCCTTATCCTATTTTACTTTCCTTCTTCCACCATTACTTCCCATATGATATCTCCCGAATTGACTATTTCCAGATAGTATTCTCCCGGTGGAGTGCGCACATAAGAATAATCCTCCGAAAACCCTATGACAGTAGTTATACCTTCTACAATTTTATCTTCTGTATCGTATACGAAAATCTGAAATATCCCTATGCCTACAATTGATCTCCAGCTAATTTTCCATTCGGCTCCTTGCCTGTTTTATTAATTCCTGTCATTATAATTTTTTCAAAGGTATCCATTCCGGCAGACCTTCATGCCATACCAGATCATCACCGGAAAGCCTGCCCTCTAGAGCATATTGTTCCAATATTTCGCCGGTGAAGGGGCCGTATTGCTGCCCTTCTTTGAGAGCAAAGTATTTAACCTCCGGTATTTCCGGTTGTTTTTCTGTTTTTGCTGCAGTAGCTTCTTTCTCTTTCTCTTTTTCTTTTTCTTTCGCTTCCTCTTCAGCCTCCTCAACCTCTTCAGTTGTCAAACTTTTAGCATCAAAATCTTGAACAAAGAAAGTCTGCAGTACATCTTTAATAAAAGCAGCAGAAACCGTTTCCAACTTTAGCTTATCCCCCTCACGATCAACATACAAATTATCATGTATCCCGGCATTTAGACAAAGCATACCAGAATGTATAAGTTCCCCATCATCTTCTTCCTCATCTTTCTGGGCAGCAATATCTAAACGCAAGGCTTGAGATAAAAGTAAAAAGTTGTTAGCAGCAGCTAGGCCCTCACCTCTCAAACTGTATCCTTGCTCGGTTTTCTCAACAACCTGTTTCTCAATTAACTGCTGCATAGCTTTTTCTATGCGTTCCTGGTCTAAAGATCCTTCCCATTTTGTAAAAGACTTTAACGCTGTTACAAGCCACTGACCATCATCAGGGGTTTCGGTAGCAGCTTTTTCCACTTCGTCCAATTTGCTGACTAAGAGATTACCAGAACGCATAGCTGCCCGGTCTGATAGTATTTGCCGGCGACACATATCAACCAGCAAAGCAAATACTATTGCAGTTTCTATGTCAACTTCCAGATCAAGATCGCTAGAAACTACCTTACTAGAGCCGAAGTATTCAATAACAGCATTTAGAATTATAAAACTTGGAGCTGGATACCTTATCAGCAAGTCATCATTTTGGGAAGTAAAGCTGACAAGTTTACCTGACCCACAGCTATAAAGCATATGCTCCATTACCACTGGCCCTGATCTTAAGCGAAGCCTTACAAAGCGAGATGCTTCCCGTAGTAATTTCACTACTTCCATGATTTCTTTCTTTATGTTACCATTTTCCCCAGTTAGCCCTGCCTCCGCTAGTTTTTTCCATCCTTCGTTTTCTAATTCTTTTGCTTCTACCCGAGACCAGGGAGAAACAGGGGAAGGCTTATCTCCGGCTAGCATAGACAAATAAGGTATAAGCTCTTTATTTAAAACAAATTCCGTCCTCTCCATTATTTTCTACCATCCTTTCTACAGCCTTTAGGCTATATTTAACTTAACATGTGCTGATATATGTTTTAACTTTTAAAACTCTCTTTAATTAATTTCCTGGTTTCCTTATTGACATTATTGCTGACAAACTCAATGCCTTCTTCTGCACCTACATCGGATATTGGAGCTATCATGTCCCCGGCATAGTCAACCCCTTTTTCAATCAACACATCCTTTGAACCCTCCACTACGCCATCCATAGCTCCATCCAAAAAGCTACCACCGTCCTTAGAAGACCTATAGCCTTCTCTGACTGCGTTTTCTGCCACTGAATAACCTTCCTTATATCCACTAGGCATTTTATCTTTAACTACATCACTAGTACTATCAGCAGCACCTTCAAAGACACCATCCCGGATGCTTTCACCATCCTTATAAGCTTCGTAACCACCTTCAACAGCCCCACGACCAATCTTAAAAGCATCTTCGCTTCTGCCTTCCAGGCGAGCTTCCATTAAATCGCCTGCCGCAGCAGAAGTATGTTCAAGCATGCTGCGCCCGTATTCACCGGTAACATATCCCTCTGACAAGCCTCCTGCTGCACCCCTGGTACCATGGTAAATAGCCTGTATTTTTCTCCCAGGTGGGCCTGTTACTATAGCCAGCTTATCAATACTCTCATTTGCAACATTTTCTACCACTTCTGCTCCCCTGGTAGCTATATCCCAATTTCGGGCAGATCTTTGTGCCCTATCAGATTCCTCAAGTGCTTTGTCCTGGATCTGGTCCATTTCGGAACGTAATCGCTCAAAATTCCTGTCAATTATTCGTCGGTCAAATTCATCTATTTCATCAGTTTCTCGTAATTTTTTGCTGGCTTCTTCCAATCCTTCCACGAATTCGCTCGCATTCTCACTGTCGGAAAGGGAATGTCTGCCTGACTTTATGCTTTCAGCCAACTTTTCAAGACGTTCTGCTTCCATTGCTGCTTGCTGCCTTCTTATTTCCTGACGTCTTAAATCCTCAGCTGCTTCCTGGCGGCGTTGTTCCCAATATGCTTCATTATCCGCATTAAAAGCTTCTTCGTATGAAGCGTTGGTTTCTTGCTGCCTTAGCCAGTCTGATTCCTGCCAGGGCTGACCTCCTACCCAGATTTTTTCATCTCCAGCAGGGTTGGTATAGCGCTCACCGTCTCTTAGCTCCCTGGCGGGGACAAAGTCTCCGTCAACTACTTCGTATTCTACCCCATCGTCAAAGGTGTAGGCGCCTCCTTCACGGTATTTCTGGCCATCGCCAAAATCATAGGTAGTTCCGTCTTCTTGTTTAGAAGGGGCAGCAGCTCCACCTTCAGAAATAAGGGCAGCCTCGGCACCGATAGCTCCCGGAGCAGCAGCCGCTGTAGAAGCTCCTAGAGCTCCTCCGAGAAATGACGAACCGGCCGGCAATAGACCATTTCTCCTGACTACATCGGCATTATCGCTTCCCCACCAATCGGGCCAACTGCCTGCCTGACTATAACTAGCTCCTTCACAATAAGCCTGAACCGCCTGTTCCAGAAATACCATTGTCCCGCCAGTAAGGACAATGCTCAAAGCTATTTTTTGCACCTCTTTATTTTTAAAGAAAACAAAAACTCCCAGGCAAAGTAAACAAATAACTAGTAATAGGTAAATATTTGCCCGCATAATACCCGCCAGGGCAAATCCTGCAGACATGCCCACCAGAACAAGATAAACAACGTCATTTTCCTCTCCCTCTATAAGTAACTTGCGCTGGAGAAGCCTCTGTAAATCAGAAAGGGAGACCTTTAGCACCGTTACTTCTAAACTTTGAAAATGAGCAGTTGTAACTAACAATAAACCCAAAGCAAGCACCCAGCTAAACATAAGATTTCTATACAATAAGCTGATAACCAGGGCTATAGCTACTCCTAATAACAGCCGGCTAGGGCCTTTTTCTATATTTTTATTCACAGAATTCATAACATTCTGAGGTGTCAGCTTTATAGTATTTAACCAATTATTAACTCCCATGGAACGGATCCTCATTACAAAACCTATTAAAAAATATGACATGAGACCCCAAAAAGCATTAACCCCTGCAAAACGAGTCTCCTGCAGACGCACAATAGAATTAACCGCTACCAAATCCGGCCTGTACATCAAACCATCATTCACTCTGGCAACGAGATACGTGTGGGCTAGCCAGGTAACAACCGACATGAGTAAACCTATTAGAATTATTTTGGGAATACTTTTCACCAGCCCCTTGGCCAAGGTAGCGAACAATTCCACTAGAGTTTCCGGTGACTTTGATGTCGTGTGCCAAGGAGTTTCTTTATCCTGGACAGCACTTCTTTCCACCCAGGTACCAGTAGAAGCATTAATCCTCCACTCCTTACCATCAGGTGTCTCTACCGATAACTCGTCTAAATACCTGTCAAATTCCTGATAAGTTATAGCCCCATTATCTAGCTGTTCTTTTAGTATCAAATACCTACTACCAGCCTGTTCAAATGTCATGGCATCTCACTCCTCATCTCATATCAAAATACCTACCAGTTTAAAAGTTACGAAGATTTTATTTGATTAGCCTGGTGGAGTTTAAAACCACCATTGTTGAGCCTACATTATGGACAATTGCGCCACCTAGAGGGCTTAGATAACCAAATGCCGCTAGGGAAAAACCCGCCAGATTATATATAATTGCAAAAACTATAATATTTTGTTTGATTATTCTCCTGGTTCTGCGAGCAATATTTAAAAACATCGACAACTTATTAAACTCTCCATCTAACAAAACAACTGAACCAGCATCAAGGATTACTGAAGCTTTCGTATCTCCCATAGCAATACCCACATCTGCTTTTGCAAGAAGGGGAGCATCATTTATCCCATCACCAACAGCCGCCACTGTCTTTCCCTGTTTTTTCAAATCATCCAAAACTTTAACCTTTTCCTCTGGTAAAAGCCCGGCTTTGAATTCACTTATCCCTGTTTCTTGAGATATTTGATAGGCACTGCTGTAATTGTCTCCTGTTAGTAATATAGTATTTGGTACAATTTTTTTAATTTCTATAAGGCTTTTCTTGGTGTCTTCTCTTAATATATCTTCCATTGAAATAATTCCGGCTATCTTGTTATTTACAGCTACAAAAAATGCAGTCCTGCCAAGCTCTTCTTCACGAGTTACCATGTCTAAAGCTATTTCAAAGTTGTCATAATCAAAATCATACGAGTCACTAGTAGATGATTCTTTTATAGTTGATTTTTTTTGGTGAGATTTTTCTTTCAAAAAACGGCTGCTGCTTACCGTAATCTTCTCATCTTCGCAGATTGCCACCATTCCAAGACCCGGAACTACTTTTACATTATTTGGCTCTTTGATTGTTAAGTTATTTTTTCTAGCTTCATCTATAATCTCTTTTGCAATGGGATGAGTAGAATATTTTTCTGCAGCTGCAGCTTTTTCTAAAAGTTGTTCCCTTGTATACCCATCAAAGGGAACTATGTCAATAATCTTTGGCTTACCATAGGTAAGGGTACCTGTTTTGTCAAAAATAATAGTATCGATTTCAGCGGCTTTTTCTAAATATACTCCTCCTTTTAGGAGAATTCCATTTTTTACAGACTTTCCAAGAGAAGCTGCAAGGGCCGATGGGATGGCAAGGACAAGGGTACAGGGACAAAGAACCACCAGGACAGTTATTGCCCTGAAAAGGTCACCGCTTAAAATATACACGAGAAAGGTCAAGCTTAATACCAGGGGCGTAAACCAGGCGGCAAATCTATCAGCTAGCCTTATGGTAGGAGTTCTTTCTTCCAGGGCTTTTTCCGTAAGTTCTACCATTCTGCCAAGTATAGTGTTATCGCCCTGCTTTAAAGTTTTAATCAAAAGAGCTCCTTCATAATTAAGGGAGCCAGCATAAACCATGTCTCCAACAGTTTTTTGTATGGGGCTACTTTCACCTGTAATACTTGCTTCACTTAGGAGGGTTATACCTTTTAATATTGTCCCATCCACGGGGACCTCTTCTCCTGGTTTAACAATTACTTCGTCGTCTGGTTTTATTTCATTGATAGAAACCAGCTTAGATTCTTCTGACGGTACTGGGTTTTGATCCCAGTTTTCAGAGGATATCTTTAACCTTACATTTTGGGGAATTAAGGACTTTAGGTCTTTGATAGCTTTTTTACTCTTATCAATTACCCTTTCTTCTAGATAACCCCCGGCAGTCATTATGAAAGCTACTTCTGCTGCTACAAGATATTCACCAATGGATAATGATGCTATTATCGCTATTGTCACAAGTTCTGCAACATTTAACTCCCCTTTTAGTACACCTCTCACAGCACCTATCACCATATCTTTGCCGCAGATAACTGTGACCACAAGGGCCGTAATATCCGCCAACAAATAAGTCGCCGGGAAACGATAAAAAACAATACTCAAAATTATTAAAATTAAGCCAACTACAGTCTTTTGAAGTTTTGTCAAAAGGTTTGCTCCCCTCTAGTGTTCTATATACCTTGTTGGCACCCATTCGTCATTAGTATCATCCCATTCCAAAATCAACCCAAAAGAATAAGCAGGCTCGCTAAAAACCAGTCCAATATATAAATCAAGGGTTTCGCTTTGCTCATTTTGCGCATATTCAGTATCAAAATAATATCCATACAAGGGTTTATCTCCATATACTGATTCAAGTTCACTTAAACTCATATTAAATGAATCAATAGTATCAAATGAAAACACGTAAAAATCTTGAGTTTTTAGAAGATCTGTCAAATACCAGTCAAGCGCTTCTTCCACTTGTTCATTGCTGTATCTTCCAGCATTACCTTCATCTAATGATTCCCCGTTTAATTCCCTATCCTTTTTAAACTCATCATTAACAAACTCATCATTAACAAACACTTCACCAGACCCGTCCGTAGACTCGCTTGCAAAGCCATTTGAAAATTCATCGTTTACTTCTTCTTCTAAAGGATCATCATTTGACTCAACAAGTTCAGAATTGTTATTTTCCTCGCTGCCAAAAAATGAACTGACACCCCACCATCCAAGGCCAATTACTCCAACAAATACAACTAAAACCCCTCCAATTAAAAATATTGAATTATTTTTACTTGAGTTACTTGTACTTGTTTTATTTGTACTTGCCTTTGGCCGATTTGGTGTCAGATATGAAGAGAATTTTTCAACATGTTTAATTTGGGTCCAATCTGTCATGTTATTAGTCCATACAAAATCTTCTTCTGTAATAACATTAGATCTTAGTTGACTGCTTACTTCATCAAATGTATAGGGACCAAATTGTTTGCCCTTTTTGTGAACAAACCAGTTCTTAGTCATTTTAATATCACCCCTGATTAAATGATTAAACAATCATCATTACTAGTCTTTATCAAACAATACCACGGCTGATTAATAAATACATCACCTTAAAGGGTGATATCAACTCTTTTTCAATATATCCTTCTAACATTTCATAATTATAGTTTATATAAGTACTCATCAACCTGATAATATTCTAATATCACCCTTAGGGATTATAGACAAAAATCCAATTATGCTTTAATCTTTGCCTACGGGTCCGTCTTCCTGGCTTCGAAGACCCCTGCTTTTCTTTCGGCAGGTTGGAAGCCTTGAAAATGATATTCACCATCCCACTGGGGAATGTACTCGGCAATATTGTCTACTTCCCCTTCCGAGTCCATGGTATAAAGGGCTCGGTAATCCAACTTTTCAATGGTGCCGGTTATTAGCTTTTCACTTTCAAACTGACCTTCATATGCAGCGGTATAGTAAGAAGCTGTAGGCTTTTGTGGAAGATCTCCCCTAACTTCCATCCCCGCTCCGGGAACATTAGCCAACGGGTCTTTTTCCCCTGTAGGTTCCGTTTCATAACTCCACAAAAAGTTCGGCGGTGACAAATCGTAGTCGAAGCGGTCGTAATCTCCTTCTTTGATCAACCGATAGCCATCTTCTTCCGGCTCCAGATAAAAGCTACCTTCCCTCTGTTTCTCTCCTATGAGGTACTTCCGGTAGTCCGCTTCAGTCTCTTCACGGTGTTCTTCAAGCCCCCCGTGGCCTTCCAACAGATCTATACTCTCCCACCACACCATGATTTCCCACTTCTCGGTAAGGTTTTCTTCTTCCTCCACCTCTTCTTTCTCCTCCACTTTATCAACATAAAGAACAGTAAATCTATAAAAATTCACAAAACGTAACCCTTCGACTCCAGAGCCAGGGTGCGCCATCCTATACAAAAGCCCTAATTCATTTACACCTATTTCAAGTGGAAAATACCACCATCCATTATCATTGAATAGATCAATTCTTTCCTGACCTCTATAAAAAATAACATCTTGCTTTACATTCGAAGGTGCACCTGCAAAACGGAAATAAAACATTCCTTCATATTTTGATCCAATTGAACTTGTACCTTTATTCGTTAGTGTTACATCATCAGGAATTATAGTAGTAACTATCTGTCCTTGGTCATTTCTCTCCAAAGCTACTTCCAACTGAATATCTTCTGGAAACAAATCTTCTGCTACTGGTCCTCCTTCTTTTACTTGATTCCAATACTTAAATGCTGTACTTTTATCCACTAACGAAAAAACTCCAAAAAATCCTATTTCATCATAAGGTACAGCATCTTCGTTAGCATTTATAGCCGCATATATTTTAGAAAAAGATGGCTTTTCTTCAAATTCTCTTTCTAGTATAAGTGCACGTTCTTCGTTGGGATGATTTGGATCAGAAAGATATATAGTGTCTTTTTCGATTTTATAAGCAATTAAAGCATGTGCACCTCTTTTTTCTGAATCTGGTTCAACATCACTGCTCTGCGAAATATAAATAAACTGAGGCTCTCCAGTCATTTGCATCGCATACGCAAACACATAAAATGTTAACTCATCATCTTCCCCTAATATCTCAGCATAGGGTTTCAATTTTCCTTCCCACTCCCACCTCCAATTATGTAACATCTTGTATTGAAGTGCTGAACTCAAACGTATTATTTTAGCATCATCTGGCCAAAAATTCGGAGTGGGTTCTCCCCAATCATTATCATATCTTCCATAAAGATCTTTATCCCAACCAATGCGATGTCTATTATTATAACTATACATCGTAGCTATTGACTGTCCAGCACAATGTCCTCTTGGAGCTACCAAAGATCCATAATTAGGTGTTTGAATATTATCTCTACCAACTTCAAACCCTGTATCAATTTCATCTACAATACGTCCTATATTAATCTTGGATACAACTATATCAGAAAAATGAGAGGTATAAAGAGTTATTTATTTATTCGTTTGGTCTAAAAATGGTATGGCTTCTAATGTCCCTAATTCTCTATCATAATAAAATCCTAATGCTAACTCATCATCTTGCTTTTCAATAGGTACTGTTACCTCAACAGGTATGTCTGCCCAAACTCCACCATTTTCTACTGTTATTAAAGGAGTGACAGGGTTAAAGTCATCTCCAAAAGTATGAGATTCAATAGCAGTTTCATGCACAGCAAAATCCACTGCATGAGGATATGCACCTTCTGAAACATCTATTTCAAATCCACTGATGGAAGACTCGGGTTTTTCTATACGAAGGGTTCCCCCTGAAGGCTCAACACCGGTAGTTCCCCTGTACACAGGATCTTCAAGTTTGATTTCTCCAGTCCTTCCAATATCTTTCGAGCCTTTGTCCAAGAGGTTTCCTACAACCAGAAATACTAAAAACCCCATGCAAAGAATAGCCAGAGTAAAGGCCAGATAAAACTGCTTCCTCTTATCGGACAATTTTCCCCCGGTGGGGACCTTTTCTTTGGCCTGAACTATTAGGCCCGGCACTTTCCAAGCTGGGGTCCAGTCGGGAAGCTCCCGATTCCAGAGCAGGTCACCGGAAGCCACCCGCCCTTCCTGAATAAAGGCTTGCATCTGTTCATCGGTATAAGGACCAAAATTACGACCATCCCTAGAAATATACCATTCTATGGCTTCCCGGTTCATCTGCAGATCACTCCCTGAAACTTTTAAGAATTACATAATAGAACCTGTTAATTGCTCAATTCTTACTAATATCCACTCAGGGCCATCTGTATCCATGGTTTCTTTAAATTCTAGATAAAACATGTATTCATTCTCCTTTGTGTCTTCAGCGGATTCCTTTAGCAAAGTTCCTCTTACTTCCGCTTCGTCACCTTCTATTTCGTGCTCGATTACATTAGCTACAACACTCTCATAAGTGCCCAATTCAAGTACAGAAACCGTCCCCATATTGTCGGTATATACTGCTAAAGAATGAACATCTAATTCAGGATCATTTTCGACAATATTGGCAGCTTCTACAAAATCAACAACAACCTCTTCAGGTGGTTTTGCGTTCACTGATGAATCTTCTGTTGATTCATCTTCTACCGGAGCTTCTTCAAGTTCCCCTTCTTCTATTGATGCATCCATCTCTTCTGTCTTTTCTTCTAACACTTCAGAATCAGTTTGTGTAGTACCCTCTTCTTCCTCTTCCCCACAACCTATTATAAGCACCATTGATAACATCATAATCATGCCTACTAGTACCCAATACGCTTTTTTTCCCAAATTGCTTTCCACCTCCTAATTTTTATTTACTATAAAACCTGATAAAACACTTCTTAATCGATCATGGTCTAAATAAATAATGTGTTTTGCTTACTTTATAATTTAACAAATCAAAGCAAAAATTAAATCACCCTTTAGGGTGATTTAGGATAATTCTTCATTTTAACTTAAACTAAACACGGATTGACACGCCTAACACTGATTAAACACGAATTTGATTTCTTTTTATTCCTGTTTTAAGTCTATTATAGAATAAAATATGGTATAATAATCAATTAAGTAGCAATTATTTTAAAAGTTGGGAGTGAGGGAGAAATGAAAAAAATATCAATGATGGCAATGATACTTTTGATTTTTGGAGTTTTTACTAGTGCAGCAGCTTTTGAGATGGATCTAGACAAGGTTTCTGATGGAACTTATTTAGGCGAAAGTGAAGGAGCCCAGGATAAGATAGAGTTAGAAGTAGTAGTAGAAGGCGGGGAAATTACAGCTATAGAGGTTATTAGTCAAAATGAAACCCCAAACAAATGGGAATATGCTGAACAAACATTAAATGATATAGTAGAAAATCAATCTATTAATGTTGATACTGAAACAGGAGCTACTTATTCTAGTGAAGCGATTGTAGCAGCTGTTCAAAATGCATTAGAAGTAGAAATAGCAGATGAAGAATTACCAGAAACAGGAGGAGGTATATTACCTCTACTTTCAGGAGTAGGTGTTTTAGTAGCAGCAGGTGGAGCAACCTTGATAGCCAAAAGAAAATCATAAGGGAATATAGTTATAATATAATCTAGGTACTAGATATAATAACTAAAATTTTTAAGGAGGAATGCAATTTGTCACTAAATATTGGTGATAAAGTAGAGAACTTTAGGCTTAAAGACCACAACGGTGAAGAGTTTAAGGCTTAATGCGTCGTATTCTCCACAGGCGTTAATTCGGATAGTTCCTACCCTACAGTCATCTATTGAGGTGCCAGTATTCGAAACCCTTCTTTAAGAAGTAGCTGCCTGACAAATTCTGACCAGGATAAATCTGAGATTGCTTTGGCTAGTTTATGATTCTTGACCATACCACTTACATTTAAATCTTCACTGACTATAACTTGGTTTTCGTTTATAATTTGTGAAGATAATTTATGCAAAAAGTCCATTCTGGAGATTACCATTGTATTAAGTGCTAGTTAACATATACTCACAATAGTTTGATCAGTACCATGTACCTTGTAAAAAGAACGATGCATAACTAATACAGCCATTAATCCATCAGGACCATAAAATCCACTAAATTTAGCTGTAGCTTCCATATCCTTTATGTCTTCACTTCTGTCAAAATAAGAGATTTTTTCCTTTAGATTGTGCTCTTTCTGGATCACCCAAAACTTTTTTTGGCCAAATCCCTGCTTTATTCTTTCTATAAATCTATCTCCTTCTGCACGGGATTGTGCCCCAGCATAATATACTGCTTTGCTCCCCCAGTTCAGGGCCAGGTTGCTCCCGGCATATTTGAAAAAATATGGCCTTTCTCTGCGAGGAAGGTCAAAGAATTTGTCTAACGTTACGGGAGTTCCATCCTCCAGGTTAAAACCATCCGGTGTCACTAATGTTGTATAAGGGAAAAGCTCTCTAATTTCATCCGAATAATAATCTCTGGTTTTTTCCCAGAAAGGAAAGATCATAGTTATTTTTTGATCAAAGAGGCTAGATGGGGGCAGATCATATTCTACACGACCATCTTTCCAACCTGAAAACCTTTCTGCAAAATAATTATCTGTCATAAGACTTATAAAGTCATGGGCTCTAATAAAGTTACAATCATATGGAGTGATCCCCCTGTCATATCCATAATATTTTAAACCGTGTTCTCTGGTACGCTGCAGAAAATATCTCATGCCCGCCGGCATAGAAGCATTATCTAACAAATAATGCAACACCGGTTCATCAGTCAAGTAATCCTCAAGGTTCTCTACAAATTTTTTCGATAAGCAATTTTTAAATATGGAGCTACTGTCAAAATCCCGACTAAAATTCTATTGAAGTAAATGGAGCTTTCAAAAATCAAAGAAGTTTTCATTTTTATTCTCTTACTACTTCCCATGTCCCTGTTGCACCATCTTTAATGATTCCCCAAGCTGTTATAGTAAAACTTCCTGACAAAGTGTTTTCATCTCGAAGCCTACCTTTTAATTCTATTGAAGTACCGTCTTCATAATAGTCTATTTCAAAGGTCAAAATATTATTTTCATAGGTACCGATAGCAGTTGAAGCGGTATAATCAGTGTCGCCTTTGATATTACCTTCAATTTGATACTTATCGTCTTCTATCTTTACGATGTTTAGATAAAACTCTATATTTTCACCGATAGTTTCACTTGTAATAGAATTTTCCACTACAACTCTCATCTCATCATAAGAAATATCATTCCCAAAAACCCTTGCTACAGCTATACCCATATAAGTAAATACTTTTACAAAATATTCTCTTATTTTATTTGCTTCTTCAATATTAATATATCCAAAGTAACTACCCTCAATATCTTCATCTACTTTCTCATCAACCCATCTTTCACTTATTAATCTTTTATTCCAGGATTCTATTTCAAGATAGACTTCTTCACCTGGGTTTACCAAGTATAATTCTTCTTCCTCTGTAAGTTCTGTCTCTTCAATAGATTCATCTACATATATAATTAATTCTTTTTCTACCATCTCTTCCTCAGGTGACATAATCTGAGTCAATTTTCCATCTTTAAATCTTAATGGAACTGTCCTTAACTTTCTGCCTTCCCTTTCAAAAACAAGTTCGGCAGGTCCGGTATAGCTTGTTTCGAGATAAACTTCTTCGAGTGTATTCTCAGGAATTTCACTGTTAACTACTTCTGCATCTACACTTATCTCCCTTATACCTCCTAGTTCTTCTCCATGTTCGCCTCCTGATTCTTGCTCTACAATTCCCCTGTCACTATAGCTTGCTTCAATGCTTTCACCTGCAAATTGATAGATTAAATTTGGAGCGTTAAATTTTCTACTACCTGCTTCTACTAGTATATGCAGTTTGTCACCGTCAAGTATCTGATAGTAGCTTTCTTCTTCTGTCAATTCCATTGTCATATCATCAGTCAAATAAAACTCAATAGAATTATCTCCTACCTCGACCATTTCACTATTATGCTGTTCTATCTTGTGTATGTCTCCATCCATGTAATGAAGCTCTATTTTTTTCCTTATACCTCCATTATTTTCTATCAAAATTGACCCAGGCCCGGAATAATCAATCATCAGATCCGCATTCTTCCAGGCATCATCCTTGTCTTGATGGTGAATCATTTCACTTTCTATCTCTATAACTCTTCGCTTATACTCATCTCGACCATCTAATATCTCTTCTTGTAATCCCATATCTTGATAATCTGCCCCTAATTCAAGAGTGGGAAAAAACAAATGCATCAAGTCGGCATTAGCATAGATAGCTATTGGAAGTAAAACTTGTCCTTGTGGTTTGGCGTATCTTGGAGGTGTGAAAAATCCGGTCTCAGATACAGATTCACCAAAGATCCAACCAACAGACTTTGACAAAGTGTTTATAGCCATTGGCACCCTAGTATTACCATCATAGAACAAACCAGAGACTATAGTTTTTACAGTTGTATGACCAGGAGCATGTTCAATATAATCATCTCTTCTCCTTATGTCATTAAGCTCTAATTCATGAACTTCTAGGTCTTTAAACTGAGGTTTAGAATACTTTTTCATTTCATTAGCTGGCAATATTCCTCTTTCTTCGTCATAAATAGTATCTGAAGTATAGAAATAACGATTTACAAAAAGGGCAACTTCTCGAAATAAATCTTCAGGATCAAGAACATCCTCAGCCCCTGCACTCATCAAAAACTTGCCAATTCTACTATCAGGAACAACAGCAGTTCCATCCCTGACTAAATTTAATACATCATCCGCATCAATATTATCCTCAACAGGTTCATCCCATGGGTGGGCATCATTTCGCACATGAGCTGGCTGTGTCATGTCACCTAGCATATGCATGGTTTCGCCAAGTGCTCTATAGGCAAGAGCAAGATACATTTTACGTTCTTCCTCTCTATCTTCTGGCTCTAAAGAAATAAGACGGATATGATCATCAGTAATGCTTACATTTCTTTCTAATTCTGTTTCAGGGGTTTCCATAGCATTTTTATAATAATTAAGAGCATTATTAAAGCTAAAAGGATTATCATAATGCTTTATACCCCAGGTTCTTGCATCTATATTTGGACTTTCATACCAGCTGGTGTAGCCCTCCATATCGGTAAGGTGGTTGGAATCACTTCCCTCTGTAGGATCATAAAAATGACGAATAGACATATATACATGAGGTTCATCAGCCCAGTCTCCACCTTTTTGAATCCATGCAAACATTTTACCTTTATCTTCTTCCATATTATATCTACCGGCATAAATTTGAGTTCCATACCTGGGTTCAAAAAACCAGGTAGAACTTGTAACTTTAATTCCCGGCAGCTCGTCATTAATACCATCAGCTGTAATAGGTCCCATTTTATACTTGTCATGTTCTCTAAAATTATTAATAAAAGTCCTGATCGCATTGGCATTGATTGCTTCGTGAGTATCTTGACTCCACGCAACAGCTATATTGCTTTGCAAAAACACAAGTAAAAAACATAAAAATATAGAAATAGTCTTTTTGTGTTTTTTGTACATTTTTACTTCTCCTCTCCAGCTAGAAAGCATCAAAATTATAATTTATAAAAGAGCCATTCACCATCTACTTTCATAAAAACCACATAAAAATTAGCACCATTAACATCAATAGTATACTCCGCAGTTCGATTGACTGTAGTTACTTGTGGGTCTTCTTTTTCGCTCAAGAAACTGAGTTCTCTGTTTGAAAGAAGTTCAGCCAAAAGGACTACAGCATCTTCATTTTCAAATAGCTCTTCAAAATACCCTTGATTGTTTTCGTGGATCAAACTTAATGCCCTTTCTGTCTCTCCTGCTGCTAAAGAATTCGTAAATTCAGTGATAACATTTTCTATATTTTCCTTCTCCTCTTCAAGCTCTGAATACATTGTCCAATCACCTGATGGTAAATCCGCTTGGTTCTTTTCTAATTCTGTATCTACTAAAGAAATAAAATCTTCGTTAGTCATATCTACTGTTGTCAGATATTTATCCAAATCATCCATTGACGAAGCGGGCCATCTAGCCCAAAAAACAATTAAAAAGATTAGAAAACAAAAACTTCCAGAAAAAATTAAAAAATACTTGTTTTTTAAAATAGAAAAATTTTTTGGTTTTTTAGCTACAGCTGTATTCGCTACTCTTTTGTCAAATTCTTCTAACTGCGAGATCAAATGCCATTCACTTAATTCCTGATACCAGATATACGTATTTGAATGAATTTTCCCTTCGTTAATCCACTGTATTATTTCCTCCGAAGTATAGGGACCCAAGGTTTCACTATTTATATTCAAAAAATACTTGGATTTTTTCATTAATTTTACCCCTCACTTTCAAATAATCCAATATAGACTGAAGGACTACTACTATTATTTTAGTTTTTAAAGCATAAAAAAGATATCCCCCTTAAGGGTGATATTAACTCCAAGTTCTATATATTTAGATTGCTGAATATTCTCCGACAAGTTGGGAGATTGTAGCTTCTTCTCTTCCAAATTTTTCTACTTTAACTGAAAGCTCATTACCTTCCCTAGATTCATGGGGCACCACCAATCTTACTTAAATTGAGCAAAAAATACAGATTTTTTAGTTTTTCTAAAATTGTGCAGAAAAACCAACAACATAAAGAAAGAAAATTCAAACAATTTAGAGGAATATGGTATATTTTATAGAAATTTTTGTTAGCAATTATTTTTCAGGGCACAAAGAAGTCAAATAGATCACAAATTGGCTTCAAGCTTGAATAAGTCGCCATTATATTTTTAATCTAGTGCCAATTGGAAGGGTGTTTTAAGCTATGGAACCCTCAAATAACTTGTTAAATAGCATATTGGAAAGCTCAAGTGAGAACGTCATATTTGCCCTTGATCGTGATTATTACTATCTCACTTTCAATTAAAATCACAGACAAACAATGAAAAATATTTGGGATGTGAATATCCAGGTTGGCGATAATATATTGGACGTTATCAAATATAGGGAAGATCGAAGCAAGGCAAAGGCTAATTTCGATCGTGTTCTTAACGGCGAAAGTTTTACTGTAGTTGAACAATACGGAGATGAATCAATTAACCGTAATTGGTATCAAAGCGAGTATAGCCCCCTATATGATAACAGTAATAATGTTATAGGGTTAACAGTGTTTTCAATCGATATAACTGAGCGCAAACAAGCAGAAATAGCTCTCAAGGAAAATGAAGAAAAGTTTCGAACTTTATTTGAACAAAATATGTTATCAATATATCTGCATGATGTTGATGGTAATATCATTGATGTAAATACTAAAGCATGTTCTCAATTGGGATATAGTCTTGAAGAGCTGCTAGAAATGTCAGTTTTTGATTTTATCTATACTAAAGATGTTGGCGGCTATTTCTCTAAACAGGAGCTACTAAGCCTATGGAATCAGATGAAGCTTGGAGAGAGGACAACTGTCGAAGATATGCATCAACACCAAAACGGTTCTGTCATGTATGTAGAAGTATCTACTGGCCTGGTAAAATATACTAATAGAGAGATGATTATGGCACTTGTACAAGATATTACTAAAAGAAAGCAAGAAGAAAACTTGTTAAATTCCACATTTGAAGCATTGGAGCATCCATTTTACTTAATAGATGTTAATAGCTACCAGGTTTTAAAAGCAAATGCTGCTACCGGAGTAAAAAGAGACGAATACATCACCTGTTATTCTCTTACTCATAATAGAAGTGAGCCATGTAGTGAGAAAGAGCACCCCTGTCCCATGGAAATAATAAAACGTACAAAACAATCAAC
>CAZCIZ010000006.1:0-4214 GCA_964498995.1 uncultured Clostridia bacterium
AATCAGTTATTTTCATTACTAGTTGTGGTGTGAAAACCCAAACCATGAAAAGTTATTGAATAAGTCGCCACGCATTCTTGTGACTTTAGTCATGAGAGGTTCACATATTTAAGCCCTTGCGATAAGCAAGGGCTCAGATACTAAGGATTATATTTCTAAATTATATTTTAAGTGGTGTACTTATCTAATTCCGTGAATGCATAATCAAGAGCATCTATAGCTTTATCCATGGATTCTTTGGAAACATTGAGGGATGCACCTATTCTTAAAGTATTGGGAGCAAAGCCTCCAATCAACACCCCTTTTTCTAGGGCCTTGTCAAAGATGAAATTGGAGGGATACTTTGTTAAATCCCCAGAGTAAGTGGTATGCCTGTCTTCAGGTGCAAAGCGTTCACGGGTGGCTTTGTTTTTTACTATTTCTACATTCCAGAGCATACCGGATCCTGCTACTTGACCGACACAATCATGCTTTTCTTCAAGTTCTTGTAGTTTGGGGCCAAAATATTTGCCTGCTTCTTTTGCCTGTTTTACCAGGTCATTTTTTATCATGTATTCAATATTTGCACAGACAGCAGCCATAGAGATTGGGTGAGCAGCAAAAGTACTAACTGTCCACCAGCGCCATTCATCCATGAAGGAAGCTATGTCCTTGCTGACAACTATTCCTGCTGCAGGAAGAGCGGAATTCACAATCCCTTTGGCCATGGTCATGATATCAGGCTCGACATCATATAACTGGTGAGCAAACCATTCTCCCTTTCGACCAAACCCTGTCAGGACCTCATCTACTATCCATACTATTCCCAGCTTCCTGGTTAGCTGGCGAATTTGCGGCAGATATTCTTCCGGTGGAACTATGCTTCCTGCTCCAAAGGAAGGTTCTGTTATCATTGCTGCAACAGAATCTACCCCATGGCTTTTAATCACCCGCTCGGTAGCAAGAATACAAGGAAGCATATCCCCCCTTGATTTACAGTCAGGATACTCATGGCCTAAACTGCAGTCAAAACAATTTGGCGCCGGGGCAATTATGAACCCTAAACCGGGATGGGCCGGTACCTGGCGGTATTGTTCTTTTTCGGTCCCGGCTAGACCGCTTCTAACCCCAATTAGACGGGTAGCACCAGCTGCTCCCATGGTGGCGCCATGATAAGCATGTTCTCTGGTGACGATATTTTGCCTGTTTGTATAGAGCTTTGATATTATCATAGCCTTCTCTACCGCTTCACTTCCGGAATTAGCAAAGCTGACTTTACCAGGCCAATCATATTGCCCTAGAACATCTTCGATTATTAACTTAGCTGCTTTAGCACGATAATCTGTTACAAAAGCTTCCCATACAAAACCGTATCTATCAGTTGCTTCTTTAATTGCCTCTTGTATTTCTGGATTTTTTTGCCCGGCATTTACACAGTATAGTTGGTTAAAAAAGTCTAACAGCTTAGTGCCATCTGGCATAATCAAGTAATCCCCTTGGGTACTTTCTATGGGGACATGTTCATACTCTTCTTTGGTCTTATCTAGGTGAATGTAGTACTTTTCATCCCACTCTTTAACCTTCTCCCAGTTAATCTTTTCACTTTCAGACAATTATCCAACCCCCTCTTAACTCATCCATTAATTTCGAATAAATTAATTTATAATCATTCATTTTAGCATAAATATGGCTGCGTTACAACGGTCAACATTTGGATATTGCGTGGATATTGCGTGGAGTGTGGATATTGCGGATAAATTTTAATCATGACTACAGAACTAACTCAGAATTGGTGTTTAAAACTATCATGTTTCAATTTTTTGAAATACCGAGCTTCCTATTCCTAGTAAAATTGAAATTAAGATGATCAAAACTCCCAAATCAAGCAAGCTTATCAAACTGTATTCCAAGTTCATAGTACCTCGGAGCAGATTTACTCCATATGTCATAGGATTAAATTTTGTAATTGTAATGACAAAAGAAGGAAGGTTTTCAATGGGAAAAATAGCCCCGGATAAAAAGAACATGGGGAGGATCATAAAGTTCATAACTGTAGGAAAAGCTTCCATGTCGTCCACCTTAGCTGCTATAACCGTGCCAAGAAGGGAGAAAAGAAGGGCTATGATCAACATTACGGCTACAAACAAAGGGATGACCCATATGTGGCTCAACCTGTATCCTAGAAGTAAAGTGCTCAAGGTGAAAACGATAAGTCCCTGTAAAATACTTGTGACAGCACCTCCAAGGCATCTGCCGATTAATAGACCTACTCGAGATGCAGGAGCGACTAAAGTTTCTTTTAGAAAGCCAAATTTTTTATCCCAGATGATAGACATTCCATTCATCATTGATCCAAATAACAAAGACATCCCAATAATTCCTGGAGTTAAGTATTGGATGTAATCAATGCCTTCGCCGGCCTGTTCAAATACTGGTCCAAAGCCAAGGCCTAAAGCAAGCAAAAACAAGGTAGGTTGGGCAATAGATCCCAGTACTCTGGGCCTTGATCTATAAAATAATTTCATCTGTCTAAGTGCCATCATATAAATTACTTCCAATTAAATTGCCTCCATTCTGATTTTTGCACCTTAATATTTAAGTTTAATTTAACCTGCCAATTGGATTTTATTTTGCCCAAGGCAAACATCAATATCTCAATTCATAGCCTGTAATTTCTAAAAAAGCTTTCTCTAGAGAATCTGCTCCTGCTTCCGATAAAATTTCTTCTAGGGTACCCTCAGCGAAAATTTTACCCTTATCAATGATGGCAATATTTCGGGCTACTTTTTCTGCTTCTTCTAGGTTATGACTGGTTAAAAAAATGGTGATTTTGTAATCTTTATTTACCTCTTGAATGTGATTCCAGAGAAAAAATCTGGTCTGAGCATCTAAACCTGATGTTGGTTCGTCTAAAATCAATATTTTAGGAAAATGCAAGAGCCCTCTAACTATTTCGATCCTTCTTTTCATACCTCCTGAAAATGTTTTTATTTTGCTATTTCTTCTATTCCAGAGCCCGATTCTATTTAGCATCTCATCTATTCTATCTTTCCTTTCTTTTTTGGGGATTTTGTATAATACTGAGTGATAATAAAGGTTTTCATAGGCGGTTAACTCATCGTCCAATGTATGTTCTTGGAATACGACTCCGATTGCCTCTCGTATCTTATGCTGGTTCTTTGAAACATCAAAGCCGTTTACAAGCACCTGCCCCGATGTAGGTTTTAAAACAGTCGTCAATATCTTGATTGCAGTACTCTTGCCTGCACCGTTAGGTCCCAAAAAAGCAAAAATATCTCCTTCGGGAACCTGAAATGAAATGTTATCAACTGCAATTATATCATCAAACCTTTTTTCTAGGTTTTTGACTTCAATGATGTTATTAGCCTTCATATGTGAATGAAATTCTCCTTTCTTGGCTCCAAACCCACAATGATGTTTGTAATAAGGAAGTTTTAAAAAGCCACAACAACCATTTAAGATTATTGTGGCTTCCTAGAGTAGAAATAATCGATAATCTGGATAATCTGATAATCCAAATGTAATATATGATTATTTCCCTTTGAACGTAGGGGGACGTTTTTCTAGAAAAGCCGTTACTCCTTCTTTAAAATCTTCTGTCTTGGCACACTGAATCTGATATTCTAGTTCGTTGTCAAGGATATTTTCTAACCCATCAAAAGCGCTTCTATTGATCAGAGCTTTCATATTGCCAAGGGCCCTAGTTGGCGATGAAGCCAGAGTGGCGGCGAACTCCTTGGTCTTATTTTCCAACTCCTCCACTGAGACCACCTGGTTAACTAATCCTAGTTTTTCGGCTTCTTCAGCTTTTACTGTTCTTCCGGTCATTATAAGTTCTGTTGCCTTTGCTGCTCCTATCATTTTTGTTAAAAAGAAAGTACCTCCCATATCAGGAACCAGTCCGAGGTTAACAAAGGACTGGATGAACTTTGCATTATCAGCACATATACGGAAATCACAGGCTAAGGCGAGATTGAAGCCTGCGCCAGCAGCAGCACCATTGATGGATGCTATTACAGGTTTTCTCGCGTTCCTTATTCGTAGAGCAGCAAGTCCCACCTTACGGACTACTCCAAAACTGCTTTCTGGGTCCGTTTCTAGAGCTTTTTTAAGAGCGTTGATATCTCCTCCGGCACAAAAAGCCTTGCCTTCACCGGTAATAATAATTGCCCTGATATCGGTGTCGTCACTGCATTTATCCATGGCTTCGATAA
>CAZCIZ010000006.1:4314-60333 GCA_964498995.1 uncultured Clostridia bacterium
ATAATAATTGCCCTGATATCGGTGTCGTCACTGCATTTATCCATGGCTTCGATAAATTCATCTAACATTTCTTCATCTAGCGAGTTTAAAAAGTCAGGGTTATTGAGGGTGATGGTACCGATACTTTCTTCAATACTTAAATTTAATTTTTTATAACTCATTTTATCCTCTCCCTTCGCTATGTAATTATTTTACTTTCTTTTTTCACCTAGGTTAAATTATAACCATTAGAAACCCCAGGTTCAAGCTCAGTTTGACTTAGAATAACTGCATAAGAAAAATTATATGCATTTTTTGAATATTATGAAAAATTTTGCTGAAAATAAAATTTCTATGTATTAGCAGGAATTTCTAAAATATGATTAGAAATTAAAAAAAACATTAAAAAAAAACAAAAAAAAAAAACATTGGAATAACATTTTTTTTAATAAAGTACCTTGGACATCTTGGAATAATTACTATCTTTAATTAATACTTTTAATAGAGGGGAGGTGAAGATTTGTCAAATGGTTCTGAAAAAGAGGTGGAAAAGGACATATGGAGGGAAATAAACGAATGCAAACGTGCCTACAATGCTGACGATAAAGTTGAAGCTACGTTATTCAACATCTACAACATGAAAAAGGATTTTTATGCCGAGCATGCAAAAGAAATTGAAACAAAGCCTTTGCCCGAAGAAAAACTGATCGAAGAAAGTTTTAGACAAGGAAAGGTTTTATTTCCCAATCTCACATTTAAAAAAGCGGACATAAGTAAATTTTTCCATGAATTTGCTAGAGAGATAACAATGCTTAATGATGAATTCCAAGAAGAAATTAAAAATTTGTTGGATACAGTTGACGATTATTTTTCTAAAAAAGATGAATCGAAGGAATATGATGAATATATTGAACTAGATGAACTAAAAAAGCTGTTTATCAATGACCTTGATGATGAGAAGGAGAATGCCTTGAATACTGAGGCAATAGGTGAAATCAAAGACTTTTATGTTTTGGCCTTAACCTTTACTCTATCTAGTTTAACAGAGTTGTATTTCAACAATGAACTCCAAAATCTAGATACTCATTTGTGGGATAAAGGATATTGTCCTGTTTGTGGTCTGCATCCACATTATGGAATGTTACAGGAAAGTGATGGCAAAAGAATACTTGAATGTTGGATGTGCGATGTAAGATGGGAATTTCCTAGGATTGCATGTGCATATTGTCACAACCAGAAACAGGATGAGCTTGGATATTTCACAGCTGATAAAAACCCCCTTTGCAGGGTTCATTTTTGCAGCAAATGCAATAACTACATCAAAATATTTGATATAAGGAAATATGGAAAAAGAAAGGCCATTTTACCTATCCACCACTTGGTAACCTTATCTTATGATCTGATGGCTGTAAGGGAAGGGTTTATTCCCGGGTCTGGTTTGGAATGGGTTAATAAAGAAGAATTAAAAATATAAAGTATGGAGGTGTATTTCTTTGAGCGTATCTCGTAGAGATTTTTTGAAGGCAACTGGTCTAACCTTTACAGCTGCCTCCCTGGCTCCAATGGGATTTAAACAAAGGGTTAGTGCTTCAGAGCAGGTATTTAGGATTGACTATGCAGAAGAGACAACTACTATTTGTCCCTTTTGTTCGGTAGGTTGTGGAATCATCTTGTATACGGAGAACGGCAAGTTAATCAGTACAGAAGGTGATCCTGATCATCCTATCAATGAAGGAACCTTGTGTAGTAAAGGGGCAGCTTTATTCAACATGACAAATGTGTATGATGAACATGGTGAGATTAAATCTAATCCTCAGCGTATTACTACGGTTAAATACCGGGCCCCTTATAGCAGTGACTGGGAGGACATCAGCTGGGAAGAGGCTTTTGAGAAAATTGCCAAAAATATCAAAAAAACAAGAGATGAAACTTTTGAAAAGGTAGATGAAGATGGAGTGACGGTGAACCGGACTCCAGCAATCGCTCACCTTGGAAGTGCCATGTGTAATAATGAGGAGAATTATTTGTATCACAAACTAGTCAGATCCCTGGGTGTAATTAATATTGACCATTGTGCCCGCCTCTGACACTCTTCCACGGTCGCCGGTCTCGGCGCCACGTTTGGAAGAGGAGCTATGACCAATCACTGGATAGATTACAAAAATTCAGACGTTTTTATGAACATTGGTCTTAATACTGCTGAGAACCATCCCGTGTCCATGAAATGGATAGAAAAAGCCAGGGAAAATGGGGCCAAGCTAATCTGTGTAGACCCAAGAGTTACCAGGACTGCGGCAGTGTCTGATATTTATGCCCCTATAAGGCCTGGAACTAACACAGCTTTTCTATCAGGATTGATAAATTACGCTTTAGAAAACGAGCTATACCATGAAGAATATATCAGGAATTATACAAATGCTGCTTTTATAGTAAAAGACGGATATGATTTTGAAGATGGAATGTTCGCCGCTCCTGAAGATGCAACAGGACTATACTACAGGACAGACGATGATGGTAATCCTTTGATAGTCAATAACTTGTCAACTCCCGAGTGTGTACTTCAGAAAATGAAAGATCATTACAGTCGCTATGATTTAGATACCGTTAGCAATATAACAGGCTGCCCCAAAGATAAATTAGAAGAAGTTGCAAAAACTTTCTGCGGGACAGGGGAACCGGACAGAGCAGGAAATATTATGTATGCTATGGGCATAACCCAGTTTACCCACGGAGCCCAAAATGTTCGTGCCATAGCAGTATTGCAGCTGCTGCTTGGCAATATGGGAAGAGCAGGTGGAGGAGTAAATGCCCAAAGAGGGCAGTCCAATGTTCAGGGCTCAACGGATATGGCGATGCTCTTTCACATCATTCCCGGTTATATGAGTATGGTTAACGATGGTGCTCATCCTACCTATGAAGACTATTTAAATGCAGAAACTCCTGAAGCTGGATACTGGGTTAATACTCCGAAATTCTTTACCAGCTTATTAAAAGCTTTTTGGGGAGAAAATGCTACTCCAGAGAACGATTTTTGCTATGATTACTTCCCCAAACTAGAGCAAGGCAAGGATCGTTCCCATATAGGTATGTACAATGAAATGAGTAAAGGTAATATCAAGGGAATGATAAACTGGGCAGACAATCCTGCAGTAAGCGGTCCTACCGCCGGAGATAAGCGAAAGTATATGGCCAACCTGGATTGGCTTGTCAATATTGACATGTATGAGACCGAATCGGCTGCCTTTTGGAAAGCTCCAGGTATAGATTCTTCAGAAGTAGGCACGGAAGTATTTTTGCTTCCAGCGGCAATGCATGTTGAGCGGACAGGAACGGTAAGTAATAGTGGGCGCTGGATTCAATGGAAGTACAAAGCTGTAGAACCGGAAGGAGATTCAAGGTCAGACCTAGATATAGTGGATCAGCTTTACAAAGCCGTTAGAAATGAATATGAAACCAATGGAGGGGTTTTCCCAGAGCCAATTCTTGAGCTTAACTGGGGTTATGGAGAACCTGCAGATCCAAGGGAAGTGGCTAAAGAGATCAACGGCTACTATACTGATACCGGGGAGCTAGTTGAAAACTTTACGCACTTAGAAGATGATGGCTCTACTGCAAGTGGTAACTGGTTGTATAGTGGCTATTATAATGATGAGCTGGATCCACCATCGGAAAGAAGAGAGAAAGAAAAAGAAGGAATAGGCAGTAATCCAAACTGGTCCTTCTGTTGGCCGGTAAATCGTAGGATTATTTACAACCGCTGTTCTGCAGATCCCGAAGGTTATCCTTGGGACCCGGAAAAGCCGGTGGTATGGTGGGAGAATGGAGAATTTATGAGTAATGACGTTCCTGATTTTGGTGCAGATGCTCCTCCTGAGGAAAGTGCTAAGACTCCATTTATAATGTTACCTGAAGGCAGGGGAAGATTGTTTAGCCTAGGCGTTGTAGATGGATTTTTCCCTGAGCACTATGAGCCCTGGGAAAGCCCATTTAAAGAGAACCCTCAGGCTAACAACTCAAAAGAATTTAATCCTCATAGTACCGTCTGGTATCCGGAAACTAGGGGTGATGTGGAAGAGTATCCCTATGTAGCAACCAGCTATAGGGTGACTGAGCATTATCAGACTGGTATGATGACCAGGAATATGCCCTGGTTGTATGAAGCAATGCCGGAAATGTTTGTAGAGATAAGCGTTTCCCTTGGAAACAAAATTGGGGTAAACAGTGGTGATAAGGTTGAAGTTGAGACTAAAAGAGGAAGTTTTGAAGCGCCTGTTTGTGTGACGGAGAGAATTAAACCATATCAAGTTAACGGTAAAGAATTAGAGGTTGTAGGTATGTTATGGCACTGGGGTTATCAGGGAGGCTCCAAAGGCCCCGTTGCAAATGATATTACACCCTCTATCGGGGATGCGAATACCACCATTCCTGAATACAAAGCCTTTTTGTGCAATATAAGGAAGGTGAATTAAATGTTTGAAAAATCAATGTTGATAGATACTTCAAAATGTATGGCTTGTCGGGCGTGTCAGGTGGCTTGTAAGCAGTGGAATCAGCTTCCAGCAGAAGAGACGAAATTTGAAGGAACTTATGAGAACCCTCTGGAGTTGTCCTATGACACCTGGACAAAAGTTGGATTTAAAGAAGAGAAGGTAAATGATGAGATAAAGTGGTTCTTTTCCAAGCAGGGTTGTATGCACTGTGGCGATGCAGCTTGTTTAGAAGTTTGTCCTGCGGATGCTATATACAGAACTGATCATGGCAGTGTCAATATCGATTTGGATAAGTGTATTAACTGCGGTGAATGTGTAAAAGCTTGTCTTTTCCAAGTGATTGGATTCAAAAATGATGAACTGCCTTTTAAGTGTACCTTCTGTGTAGAAAGGGTTGAAAAGGGGATAAAGCCAGCATGTGCTAGCGTATGTCCTTCAGGAGCAGTATTATTTGGAGACAGGGATGAATTGATCTATGATGCTGAAGCAAGGGTCGATGAATTGAAACAAGCTGGTGTGGATGCAAGGGTTTATGGAATTGACGAATTTGGAGGCAAAGGCATGGGCAGAGTTTATGTCCTTGAAGGTAGCCCCGAATGTTACGGTTTTGAACTAAATCCAAGTGTAGCTATGACTACTAAAATATGGAGCAAGGTGATGAAACCAGTAAAAATAATGGTAGCAGGTCTGGCTGCAGTAGGGGTTTTGGCTAACAGAGCAGAGTCTATGGAATTAAAGGATAAAAGCAAAACTTAAATAGGCAACTTCACTTCTATTTTAAAATAGCCAGCCATCCGGCTTTAATATTGGCCGGATAAACTGGCTATTTTTTTGATTTAAGTTATAATGACTTATTGAAGCAAGATGTAGTTTTACGTCGAAATTGCTGTAATTTCCATTGACATTAATTTTTTCAATAGATATAATCATCTTAGTCATTAAAACACATGGATGTATGGCAATCTTAAAGGAATAATTGATTCTTACACACTATGTGAATATACGAACAGCAAAATATAAAATATATCATGGGTTGAGATATTTAGATTTATAATCATAAGATGGTACTGACCAGGCTCAATGGGAGGTGATACATATTACTGATTATGGAAATAAAAGAAAACTGTGTTATCCAGAAAAGGTAGAGTACTTAAAAGAAAAAGTTGATAAAACTAATGGGATGAGTAAGCTGTTTAAAGTTTTAGCTGATGAGAACAGGCTCAAAATCATATATGCATTGACCCACGAAAAAGAACTTTGTGTATGTGATATAGCTGGGATACTTGATTCTACCACTCAAAGGACTTCGTATCACCTGAGGTTATTGGCAGAACTTGGATTTTGTAATTATAGAAAGGAAGGTAAGATAGTTTATTATAGTTTAGAAGATGATAATTTGCCTAATTCAATCAAAAACTTGGTTGATCAGGAACTTGAAAAGAAAGCAAATTAGAAAAATTTTGTTGGGGCTAGCTCCTTTTTCATTTGAAGCTACTAATTTTAATAAAGGTAAAAAAGAAGCTGATGATAAAGCTTATGGAAGAGGAACTTTAGAATATATATTATTGTAACTACTACACCTTTTTGTTTTCAGGAAGGTGTTTTGTTTTTGTAGTTATTTTTTTATGCGGGTGTACAAAAATTTATTATTGCAAAGAAACATTCTAAAAGCTTGCTACTTCTAAAGATTACTGTTATAATGACGTTTGGCGGGAGTAAAAATACCCTTAGGGAGTAGTTGGCGAGCTGGTGCTCCCCGCGGACTTCAAATCCGTCTGGCGGGCGAGTTCCGTCCGCGGTGGGTTCGATTCCCACATACTCCCGCCATTTAATTATTGAAAAATACAAACACTGTTAATATAACTCCTAGTAATACCGTTATTGTAGTGATCAAGACTTTTCTTGTTTCTTTGTCCATGGTGGCACCGCCTAATCATAAAAGTATTCTGAACAAGGCCTTTTAATCAAGTATAAATGCAAAAAGACAAAACTGCTATCACCTTTAAGGGTGATTTATAGTAAGATGACAGAATTTGATTAAGATATTTTTAAAATATTAAAGAAGTTATTTGTATCACCCTTAAAGGGGTGATAATTTTATGTAAAACATCAACAATCAACTTTGATACAGTCTTATATAATAAACTTGATTTGCAAGGGGAAATTTTTCACCCTCAACCCTTATAGTGAGTTGAGGGTGAATTTTTTACAAAGATGTTTATCTAAACAAGAAATTTATCTAAATTCATCTGTTGCTATCACCTGGGTTTTAGCAAATCTGTCTCCAATTCTCATGCCTTTTTTATCGACAGCTCCCACAATTGGTTCAACAAAACTAGCAAAGAAATTCAATAATGGTATCCAGCTTAAGACTATTCCA
Source organism: uncultured Clostridia bacterium (assembly GCA_964498995.1). Classification (GTDB taxonomy): domain Bacteria; phylum Bacillota; class Natranaerobiia; order Natranaerobiales; family Natranaerofabaceae; genus Natranaerofaba. The sequence continues at coordinate 11,164 of CAZCIZ010000006.1, forward strand.
AGGGCAATAGCTACTATATTTCTTTTCAAAGAATCCATCTTACTGCAGGGCTGTTTGTCATTTAGGCGGACAACCATTAAGCCAAACATCCTTTTACCAAAACTTTGGCCATTACCAAAACCGTCTCTTAACAAGGTGTAAATAAAGGCCCAGCCTAACCCTATAATTATCCCTAGGATTCCTAAGACCCATTCGAAACCACTTGGTGTGATCCAGCCTCCGGATTCTATATACCTGAATATTGGCATAAGTGCTATAGGGATTAGTATTATTAGCGGTATAGAAGCTATTATGCCATCGATAATATAAGCTATAAGTCTTTTCCCCAGGGCAGCTTTGGAATAATTTGATGCTTTCTCTGCAGTCATCATTTCATTTCCTAATTCTGCAAGTCCTCCAGCACTATTGGTTGATGGGTTGCCAGGGACACTTTTTGCAGGATTATTCATTCCTCCCCCCGGGGGTGGAGGTGGTGGGCCCTGAGGTGGACCTGGTGGTGGGGACATAGTGATGTTTCCATCTGACATACCTGGCGGGGGAGGTGGAGCAGAACTTTGGCCCGCACCAGCTGCATCAGCTGGACTTGGTGGAGGTGGGACGCTTGGTGGCTGCATAGATTTGCTAGGATTATTTTCCTGATTGGAATCAGAGGTATGGGAAGAAAAACCGGGTGATAAATCTTCAGCAGGTTTATCATCAAGCATACTAAAACAATGTTTGCATTTTATTGCCTTTACCAAAATTTCTTCTCCACAATATGGACAGTCTTTGACATTTGACAATCTTTATTCCTCCTGTCTCTAAATTATTTTTAACTACTAAACTCAAATATAAAAATATGATTAATTCCAGTTTACAAGAGAGAAAATATTAATACTATCACCCTTAAGGGTGAATTTTTCAAGTTATGATGTGCTTTTTAAATATTTTTCACCTATTAGGGTGATATAAAATTTTTGTTGGCTGGTATATAATTGAGTAAGACCGAATTATTTTGTAAAACTAAATTTAAATCAAATTATTAACTTAAAAGGAAGGTGTAATCTCAATGTCAAGATGGTATTTAGCAAGAAGAGGAGAAAAGTATGGTCCATATGAATTAGATCAGGTTTTGGGGTTTATGCAGGCCGGTTCTATTCTGGATACTGATTTGTTATGGACTCAAGGCATGGAAACCTGGAAAAATCTAAAAGAAATACCTGAACTTATATCTAAACAAAGAAATAATGTAGATAAAATCAGGGTAGAAAATGCAGCTAGAGTAACACAACCGGATAAGGGTAAGGAGAATTTTCAGAAGAGTTCAGAAATTCAAAATGAACTTAGGAGGGAGATGAAAGGATTGAATTATCAAGTTTTGGGATCTGTAATGCCCATGGTGGAAATAATTCTAAACCGTGATGAAAGATTATATGCACAAAGCGGTGCTATGCAGTGGATGGACCAAAATATCAAGATGGATACTGAAATGAAAGGTGGCTTATTCGGTGCTTTTAAACGTAAAATGTCGGGGGAAGACATGTTTATCCAATTCTTTACTGGTCTTGATGACGGCGCAGTAGTCGCTTTTGGTCATACGTATCCTGGAAATATAATCCCCATGGACATTTCAAAAGGGACAGTAATATGTCAGCGTCGTTCTTTTTTATGTGCTTACGAATCGGTCAACTATGATATCCACATTCAAAAACGACTGGGTTCAGGTTTTTTTGGAGGAGAAGGATTTATAATGCAAAAACTATCAGGTCAGGGAATGGCTTTTATTGAAATCGATGGTGAATGCGTTATAAAAGAACTCGCCCCGGGAGAACGGATAAGGGTAGAAACTGGATCTGTAGGAGCTTTTGAAGAAGGGGTGGATTTTAGCATTGAAAGGGTTAAAGGGATAAAAAATATGTTTTTGGGTGGAGAAGGTTTTTTCCTTACCACCTTAACAGGGCCTGGAAAGGTCTGGCTTCAAACAATGCCTATTCAGAGTATGGCTGGAGAGCTGTATCATTATTTGCCATTCAGTAATAATTAATCGGAGTTTTTTTTGACATTTAAAGCCAGGGATAGTAGTTCACGTTTTTGAGTGACGCCAAATTTTGGATAGATATTTCTTAGGTGGGACTTTAATGTGTTGTCGCTTATAAAGAGTTGTTCTGCAACTTCTTTATTTTTTAATCCTTTTAGAATTAGCTTTGTTATTTCTTTTTCCCTTGGTGTTAAATTGTAACCTGGTAAAAGTTGATTCTGAATAGCTTCAAACAAGTCCACTTCTTCCTTAGGAGAACTTTTTTCTGCCACTGCTGCAGTCATTTCTGTGAAATCCTTATTTATTTTATAATTAAGCCAGGGCATAACAGTATAAGCAAGAAAGATTGCAGCAGCTGCAAAAATTGCGGTAAACAAGCGGTGAGTTTCACCAACTTGGATTATCTGACTTCCTATGAGGTCACCAGCCAGGATGCTTAAGACCATGGAACCTAGTACAAACCCAAAGAGTTGGTAAGGAGCACCGTATATAAAAGCCAAGCTTCCGAGGACAACCCAAACGAATATATCCAAAAAAGCGAAAGATGCTTCTACCAGGGTTAAAGTAAGAGCTAGCCCAACGATCTCTTCGCCAAGGAGGGCGAAAGATACAAAAGACATACCCAGGAAAGTTACCCCCATATAGACAGGTAAATAATATTGGATTTTGTCACTAAATTTATAAATAATGAGCAACACTATGACATAGGGGATAAATTTATAGTTGTTAAAAAAAGGCAGCCCTGCTTCGAAAGAAGAAATGAGGATGTTGTACTTGAAGCCGCCATTTAAATATAGCCCCGCCACAAAAAAGCAAAAGATTAAAATCAATGGGATAGGTAAAGTTATTTCTTCTTTGACATCTGGTTTGATTTCAAGCTTGAGAGAAGGCGGGATTTTAGCCAAAATTAAAAAAATTGCCAGTAATGGAATTGATGCGAGTACCATTAAAAACTGTGCTGATAAGATTAAGGAAGCAAAATTTATAATCACAAAGATTATATTGCTTATTATAATCACCACAGCCATCTTTTTAATTCTTTCGTTAGAAGGTATCACCATTGTGTAAATGCAGCTCCAGCCTAAAATAAATGCAGCAGAGGAAATACCAAATATGATCATTCCTGCAAACCATAAAAAAGAATGATTAAAAAGTAGTAGCAGGTTGATTATTACAGTGGCAGTTAATCCAAATAACATTAGCTTTTTCCAAAGATATATATCTTTTAAAAATATACCTCCTAAAATCAATGAACCGGCATGGAAAAAAGCAAATAATAGTCCAAGAGAAACAATTTTTTCTTGATTTTCTAAGGCAGAACTAAGTACAGGTCCATAAAAAGGGAAAGAAAGTAACCAACCGAAGTAAAGTCCTAATAACAACACTATGTAATTATTTAATCTAATAATAGTGTTCATATAACCTACCCCCTTAAAAAAGCTAAGAAGTTAAGAAGTCAAGAAGTTTTTATCAGGTGGGTTGAATAAAGCTTACATTGGATATAATGTAAGTTTATTATACCATATTTTTACCTGTGCTGTATTCCAATAAATATATGAATAAGCTATAAGAGTCTATAAGAGTCTATAGAGTTTATAGAAAAGGATCATAAATTCAATATAATGGACCATCAGGTGATTTGAAAGATATTAACAATCCTGGTATAATAGTTATAAGCAATACAGATTAAATGGCGGGGTTTTCCCGCCAATTTATTTTTAACAGTAAAATTTCGTGGAGGTACAAAAATGGGGAAAGAACTATTAAGGTATATTCCACCTGTTCATGAGCTTTTGAATCAGGAGGAGATCAAAACTTTAATTGAATACAATGGTAGGGATTTGGTAATAGAAGAAATTAACATTCAGCAGGAAAATTTACGTCGGGAAATCCTTTCGGATGTATTTAATTTTTCCGGGGAATTAGGAGAGTTTGGGATGGATTCTCGGATATTATCAAACCAGAATTACCGGAGGATATTACATGACCTGTTGATAGAGAGGGTAAAGTACGGTTTGAGTACCAAAACTTCTCCCAGGCTTAAAAGGGTTATAAATGCTACCGGAACTGTAATCCATACAAATATGGGCAGAGCGCCCCTGGCATCCGAAGCTTGCCAGGAACTACTAGATATTTCTGGTAAGTATAATAATCTTGAGCTTGACCTTGAGACTGGTGAGAGAGGTTCTAGGTATGTTCATATTGAAGACTTGATCACAAAACTAACCGGGGCAGAAAGTGCCCTAGTAGTTAACAACAATGCTGCAGCAGTGATGCTTGTCCTTCGTAATCTGGCACGAAATAAGGAAGTGCCTATTTCCAGGGGAGAACTTGTAGAAATAGGGGGAAGTTTTAGGGTCCCCGATGTAATGGAGGAAAGTGGTGCAATATTAAAAGAAGTGGGTACCACTAATAAAACTCATCTTAATGATTACAAGGCTGCCATCAATGAAAATACTGCAATCCTGTTGAGTGTTCATACATCTAATTACAGGATAATCGGGTTTACTGAGAAACCATCCCTAGAAGATATGGCAAACCTTGCCCATGATAACGGGATTCCTTTGGTAAAGGATCTGGGTAGCGGGTTATTATATAAATTGAAGGATTATGATGAACCTACAGTGGCAGAGATATTGTCTTCGGGTGTTGATATAGCTACTTTCAGTGGAGATAAGCTTTTAGGTGGGCCCCAAAGTGGGATTATAGTAGGTAGGAAAAAGTATATTGACTGGTTGAAAAAGGATCAATTGACCAGAGCATTGAGAATAGATAAACTAACCATGAAGGCTTTGGAGACAACTTTGAGGCTTTATTTGGATTTTGAAAGTGCTAAAGATAAGATTCCAGTGTTAAAAGCTTTAAATTTTTCGGAAGAGGAACTCAAAGACTATGCCAAGGAGATTTCAGCTAGACTGAAGGATGAAATAGCCCAAGACTTCAAGATTGATATTTCTAGAGAAACTTCCAGGGTTGGCGGTGGAGCTATGCCCGAAATCGAACTTCCTACCTGGGTAGTAGAAATTGAAAGTGACAATGTAGATTTATATGAATTAAATAAAAAACTGAGATCCCAAGATCCCCCTGTTATGCTTCGATTTAAAAAGGAAAAGTTATTGATAGATCCCCGTACTTTATTGGAGGATGACTTTGATATCTTGACTCGGGTACTGATAAAAGTTGCAAAGGAAAGCCCTGGATTAAACTAAAATCCAGGGCTTTTTCATATAATTGATAATAAATGGAATAATAAATGGAATAATAAAAAGGAAATTTAGGAATTTTATAGATTTATTATAAAAAATGGGGTATACTGTAAGAGTATACTAAAGGAGTATTATTATGGGTGGACTTGACCTGTATCATTTGCTCATTTTGAGACTGTTGATAAATTTTGATATTAAGGACAAGAAGAGGCTCCATAACTTGATATTTTTGGGACTTACCAGGTTAAAAGCCCCCACCAGGCAAGAAGTAATTTCTTTTATCAGGACCAAAAGCGGAGTAAGATCAATTTATATTGATGAAAAGATTAAGGAATTAACCAACTACGGTCTGATAGATGAAAAACTTAATGTTAACGATAAAGGTAGAGAAATTTATTACAAACTGGCTTCGGCTCTAAAATATCAGCCTCTACTTAAGAGATGTGTAGAGATAACCCTCTCAAAATATGATGACTATAGTAAAATCGATGAAGAGGTTAAATCTTTTTTGCCTGTGAGAAAGAAAATGCCGGGGGAAAAGATTTCGATTGTTAAAATTTGGGGATATGTTAGGTGAAGTTGGAAAACTAAATGATTTTTTTACATGACATGGAGAAAGGAGAGCTATTTGATGAAGGAAGTTGTAATCTATACTGATGGTGCTTGTAGTAATAATCCAGGCCCTGGTGGGTGGGGAGCGGTTCTTATATACAATTCAAATCAAAAGGAGATCAGTGGGAGCTCCAATTGGACAACCAATCAAAGAATGGAATTAAAAGCCGCTTTAGAAGCTCTTAAAGCTTTAAAAGAACCCTGTAAAGTTAAACTCTACAGCGATAGTGCATACCTGGTCAATGCTTTTAATAAAAAGTGGTATATAAATTGGCAGCGAAATAATTGGATGACAAAATCTAAGAAGAAAGTGGACAACCAGGACCTATGGGAGGAACTAATCGAGTTGAACAACGCTCATGAAATAGAGTGGATTAAAGTAAAAGGACATAGTGGAGATGAGTTGAATGAACGTTGTGATAAGCTTGCCAGGGAAGCTATCCCTGGCAAGGGGAGTTGACAATAAAATTAAAAGATAGCGGTTTTTTACTTTCAATTGGCGTGGTAGGAGGTATTTTAGCAGGCCGTTATCTTTTATATTTTAATCTGTTTAATATAGTATTATTTTGTTTTGCTATTATATTTTTGAACCTGATATTGATTTTTTATGTTGGTTTAAAGGATAACACCAGGTTCAGATTATTTCAATTGATTGGAATAATCTTGTTTTTCTTGATTTCATTTTCCTTGGCAGGGGTAAGATTACCTCATAATGAGGTTGAGATAAACAGGATTATAGCTAAAGAAGTCGATTTTTTGGATTCAAGGGGAGTGATTATTGGTGAGGTTAGGGGTGATGTTACAAAGGGAAAAAACTTAGATCATTATCCTTTTCAGGTTAAGACCTTTGATGATAAAAAAATAACGGGGAATGATTTGATCAGGTTAAGTTATGACCCTGGTGCCAGTGAGAGTGGTAAGGTAGAAAGATTTTTTCCAGGTGATGAATTGAAGGTAGTAGGCAGGGTACATGCGGCCCCTGTAGCTACTAATCCCGGTGAATTCGATTATAGGGAATTTTTGTACTCCAGGGGTAAGAATTATGTTTTATATCCTGAAGAAGTAGAAAAGGTGGGCAGTAAATTTAACCTGGTATCAATGGGAACCAAATTAGCTGACTTCATAAAAGATATCCTTGAAAACAACCTCCCCGAAAGAGGGTATTCATGGGTCAGCTCAGTAAGCTTTGGTGATACTAGTGCCCTGAAGGATCATGATCGTGAGAATCTACATAAAGCAGGTATGGGTCACATGGTAGCAGTGTCTGGGCTGCACATGGGTATCATTGGGATGGGTCTGTTTACTTTTTTGAAAAAGAACAGCCTGGAAAGAAGATATGCCGGCGTGATAACTTTGGCTGTGATCTGGTTTTATGCTACCATGGTGGGCTTCAGGCCTTCCGTGTTGAGAGCGGGTATAATGCTGACGATATTTATACTTTTAGAACTTGTTAAAGGCAGAGAAAAGGGCAAGTTTTTTTCATCTTTGGATTCACTTTTGTTTTCCTTTAATTTCATCCTCTTGGTTTACCCCTGGTATTTATTTAATATCGGGTTCCAACTTTCTTTTGCTGCTACTTTTTTTATTTTGTTGGTAGTTCCCTATATGAATGAAGTAGCATCAGGATTAAAACCAAGTATATTTTTTGAACCGGTAAAGGTTTCAATTGCAGCTCTGCTTGGAGTTTTTCCCCTTTTGCTATATCACTTCGGCTATGTTTCTTTTGGAAGCATGCTGCTATCCCCTTTTGTATTTTTTGCCCTTCCCCTCCTGATAATATTAACGTTTATTGGATCTTCTTTGGCAATTTTTAGCTTTCTTTCTAATATAATCTTTTCAATATTAAACTATTTAAGCATTTATATGTTTACCTTAATTGATTTGACAGCTGATATAATGCCAGGGTTAGAAAAAAACTGGTCCATGGTTCAGGTGTTTTGTTACTATGGGATGTTTCTGTCTCTATTTTATATTCTGAAATCATCAATGGTTCTTGCTAGGCTTAGGAGAGCTTATTTGAGCCTGGCAATATTTAGTATTTTATTTATTTCTGTTTCTTTGACTCCCTTTTTAGACAAAGAATTACAGGTTGTCTTTTTGGATGTTGGGCATGGGGACAGTATTTTTATAAATACACCTGGAGATTATAATATCCTTATTGATGGTGGTGGTGTTCATGATGGTTCCTTGTCTAGGGATCCAGGAGAAAGCGTGGTAAAACCTTTTTTAAAGGATAGGATGGTAGATGAAATAAATGTTATGATAGCTACTCATCCCCACGTTGATCATATAGGTGGTCTTAGAAAAATTGTCAAAAATTTTGATGTAGGTATTGTTATCATGCCAGACCTAGATCATCAGATCCCTGAGTACCAGGAGTTTTTGTATTTAATCGAAAAAAAGGAGATTTCGACTTTGATGATGACTAAAAGAAAGGCTTTTGAACCCGAAGAGGGATTGGTATTGGAATTTCTACATCCGGTAAAACCTTATCTACTTGGTACCAATTCAGACTTGAACAATAATTCCGTGGTTATGAGGCTTATGTATGAAGATGTTTCATTTCTTTTTACAGGGGATTTGGAAGCAGAAGGGGAAATGCTATTATTAGAGCAAGAACTCGAACTTGATAGTGACATCTTGAAGGTGGGCCATCACGGGAGCAGTACTTCGAGTACAGCGGAATTTGTAAAAAATGTGTCGCCTGTTCTTGCAGTTAATTCTGCGGGAAGAAGTTCGCCTTATGGCTTCCCGGCGCCCGAAACTTTAGAAAGGTTAGCAAGGGAGAATACAGTTGTTATCAGGACAGAACAATGGGGTGCTGTAGAAGTGATAACCTGTGGCGAAAGGATTAGAGTGGAGACTTTTTTGGAAGAAAAAATATACTGAGAGGAGAAAGACAAAAGTTGTAGAAAAAAATAAAGCAGGAAAGATTGTAAATTAGTCGGCTAGGAGGTTTTGATGGTGAACTCTGTTGTAGCTATTGATGTTGGCAGTGGTACTCAAGATATTTTGTTATATGATCCCGAAAAGGAAATGGAGAATAACATAAAGATGATTTTGCCTTCCCAAACTCAAATTATATCTAATAAGATAGAAAGAGCAACTGAGATGGGAAAGGATATTTTTTTATGTGGAAATGTAATGGGCGGGGGCGCATCTACAAAGGCTGTCAAGAAGCATTTAGAAAAAGGGTTAAGAGTTTTCTCAACTAAAAAAGCCGCTTATACCATGAAAGATAATTTAGATAGGGTGAGGAAGTATGGGGTGAATATTACCGATCAACCCCCGAAAGAGGCTCTTAAAATATCTTTAAATGATATAGACCTGCTATCCCTTTCTAAAGCTTTTTCATGTTTTGACATTGAACTTCCTGTCAATTTTGCGATTGCAGTTCAGGACCATGGATTTTCTCCTGTAGAGAGCAACCGAAGGTTTAGGTTTAAGCATTGGGAGAGGTTTTTAGAGGAAGGTGGAGACATAAAAAAGCTGGTCTACAATAAAGCTGCAGTCCCGGAGTATTTTAGCCGAATGATAACTATAAGAGATTATTTGACTGAACAGGGCGGGGAAGTTTTCTTGATGGACACTGGAGCAGCTGCGATTCTTGGAGCCCTTGAAGATACCACAGTTGAAAAGGAATATGATAAAAAAGGATGTTTACTCCTCAATGTGGGGAATCAACATACCATCGCTTTTTTGTTACGTGATGAGAAAGTTTACGGTGTTTTTGAACATCATACAGGAGCTCTGTCTCCTAAAAGTCTAGAATACTATTTAGAAAAATTTAGAAGATGTGAGCTTACTAATGAAGAGGTTTACAATAATAAAGGGCATGGCTGTAAAATATTGCCTGGGGCCAGGGAATTTAACTGGGATTTTTCTGCAGTTACGGGTCCTAGGAGGAACTTGGCTCGAGATGTTGGATACCTGGCTGTTCCCCATGGCGATATGATGCTCTCAGGTTGTTTTGGTTTGATCAGGGGAATAAAAATGGTCGAAGAGGGGTGAACCATTGTGGATACTCCAGTGGTCTTAATCTACGGCGAAGATGGAATTAGAAAGAAAAAAGAGTTGGATAAAATAAAAGCCGATGTATTAGCAAATTCTGATCAAAATTTGAATTTTGACAGGATTGACGGGGAAAAAGATGATTTAAACTACCTGCAGGATATAGTAGAAAGGGCTCCTTTTCTGGGCGAAAAAAGACTTATATTGATTGAAAGGGCTCCCTTTTTTGGTGGGAAATGTTCTGAAAGAGTGTTAAAATATCTTGAAAACTATCTAGAAAATCCTATTTCCACTAGTTTTATTGTTTTTATGGCTGAAAAGGTGGATAAGCGTTCCCGTTTATTCAAACAGGTTAAAAAACATGGGGAAATTATTCAGCTAGATTTTCCCAAACAGTACCAGGTAGAGGGAATGGTTAAAGAAAGAATCAAAGAGCTGAATTTGAATCTGGATAAAAAATCCTTGTCTTTATTAATTCAAAATACAGGTGGTAATATGGGTATAATAGAACAGGAACTGAATAAGCTTGCCTCTGCTGTTGGTGAAAATAGGACAATAACCACAGATATGGTGGAAAAATATGTATCAACAACTATTGAAGCCAATATATTCAAATTTGTTGATAAACTAGGAGAAAAAGATATTGAACCTGCTTTAAGACATTTAAATGAGATTTTGTTATTAGAGCCTGTTCTGAGGGTGTACTTTATGATTTGCAGGCAGTTTAGATTATTGAATTTAGCCAAAATATTAAAACAAGAAGGTTACAGTGAAGCCCAAATAACTAAAGAACTTAAACTTCCTGGATTTGTGGTAAAAAAATTATTGGCTCAGGCAGAAAAGTTTACTTTGAAAGAACTTAACTGGAGGATGATTGAACTTGCTGAAATGGATCATGCCCTCAAAACATCCGGGACACAAGATCAAAAGTACATTTTGGAAAAAGTAGTGATAAAAAGTGTGAAATGATTTTGAATAAAAAATAAATCTACTCGGTAGCGAGTAGATTTATGAATTAACCAGCTTGTTCCTCTTCCTGTTCTATGCGTTTGTTCAACCTTTTTGCAAGCTGGGATTTTTTCCTTGAAGACTTGTTTTTGTGAAAGACCCCTTTGGTTGCTGCTCTGTCAAGGATTTTGGCTGCCTCCCTGTATTTTTCCTTTGCTTCTTCAATGGTACCTTCGTTTAGGGCACTTTCAAATTTTTTGAGGGCAGTCTTTACTCTGGTTTTGATCATTCGGTTTCTTTGGGTTTTTCTTTCTATGACCCTAACCCTCTTTTTGGCACCTTTTGTATTTGGCAACAATTTCACCTCCCTGCATTTTATTTCCCTTAAAAAAGCATGGCTATCTTATCATATATGTTTTCTAAAATCAATAGTATACTACAAATTTGTATATATTATAAAAACTAGCGTATCATATAGGATAGGAGGAGCCGTGAAAGGTAATGCCTAAAAACAGGATGTTTTTAGCAAATTGGCACAAGGAGGTGCCTTTAATTTGGAAGCATCGCCTTTCTTGCCTCTCCTGCCTTATCAGCCAAGGTACACGAAGTTTAATGAGTAAACTTTTTGGATTTTCTCTTAAATTGCTTGCTAAATACCATAAGCGAACTTTTGATTTGGACGATTTTGCAAATCTTTGTGAGCTTAACAGAGCCAAAATAAAAAAGGAAAATTTATAATCTTAATGTAGGAGGGCTAGTTTTGACAGGTCCAAAATATAACAAGGCTGACATAAAAGAAATAGTCTCTGATTTGGCCATAGAGGCAGTAGAAGCGAGGGAACTTTTAGATGCAACTCCTAGGAGTGAAATGAGTGGAGTAGATACTACTACAAGTGAAGTGGATGGAATTAAAGTGTCTAGGGTTAATATAAAAACTCCTGCAGCGGAAAAAGCAATGAACAAGGCCATGGGAAGTTACGTAAATATCGAAGCCCCGGGACTCAGAGAAAAGGATTCTGTCCTTCAGGAAAGGGTATCAGAAGTTACGGCAAGAGAACTTAGCCAGCTCGCAGGCTTTAATGATGAAATGGATTTGTTGGTGGTGGGTCTGGGTAATTGGAATGTCACCCCTGATTCAATCGGGCCAAAAGTTGTTGAGGATCTTGTAATCACAAGGCATTTATTGGAGATGGTACCTGATAAACTTGGAATAGGTTTTCGGTCTATGGCGGCCATGGCTCCCGGGGTCATGGGGATAACAGGCATGGAAACGGGTGAAATAATCAAAGGGGTGATAAAGGAGTTGAACCCTACGATAATCCTTGCCGTTGATGCTTTGTCTGCTAGAAACTTGAATAGGTTGAATACCACGATTCAGATTGCAGATAACGGGATTTCTCCGGGCTCTGGTGTGGGTAATAAAAGAATGGGGATAAATTATGAAACCATGGGTGTCCCTGTAATTGCAATGGGTGTTCCTACAGTGGTTGAGGCTGAAACCATAGTAAAAGATGTTATTAATGAAATTACCCAAAGGGACTGTGAAGGGCATTTATACCTTGATTCTGGTATGAGTGGTCTTATTAATGAAGTTTTGCAGCCTTTCAGAGGTGGAGGAAATAGACTCATGGTAACCCCTAAAGAAGTGGATACATTTGCTGATGATATTTCTGAAATTTTGGCTGGATCGATAAATGCAGCCGTGCATCCTCGTGTTTCAGAAGAGGGCACTCAAAAATATTTATAAATATTTCTTACTAACTCATCATGCCTCCCATTTTAATCATATAAATAATAAGAGAAATGGGAGGTGTAAATGTTGAAAGGATATAGGAATCTAGCAATAGTGCTGGTGTTTGTTTTTTTAATGATTTTTAAATTGAACTTTATCTTTTTTAATCCATTTACCTTTCACAGTTCTGTCCAAAAGGTCGTGGAACCATATGCTGAAGTTTTGTTAACTAAAGCTATACCTGGTTTAAATTTGCTAGATGAAAATGAAACCTTATTTGCTAGTCCAGTGAGCATTATGGAAAGCTTTTTTATGTTTATCTACTCTATAGACAGTCAGGATCCTACCTCCTATTTCAATGTTACTTTTACCCCTATGCGTCAAAGCCATCCTGAAGTTATGGCTTGGATGGATGATGATAAACAAAAGAAAGATAATTCTTATCCTGAAAAGAGTGATTATCATCAAGAAAGAGAGCATAAAGATGTGGCTACAGAAATCGATGAAACTATGGAAGAGGAAAGCATGGATTTTGATGAATTGACAAGCATTGACAAGGAAGAAATGTCAGAACCAAAAGCGCTGATCTATCACAGTCACACCACGGAAAGCTTTGTACCAACTTCTGGAAATGCCTTTTCTGAAGATAAAGAAAAGTCAATAGTTGAGGTGGGTAAAAACTTAAAAGATAAATTAGAAACAGAAGGTATAAAAACCATCCATGATAAGACGGTGCATGATCTTCCTACCAGGCATGAAAGTTATGTCAGAAGTTTAAAAACAGTTGAAGAGATATTGGAAGAAAACCCGCAAATTGAAATGGTTATAGACCTTCATAGGGACGGAGTTAGGAGAGAAATGACGACTGCACAAATAGATGGGAATAGTTATGGAAAGATTTTATTTCTAGTGGGATCAAGGGATAATCACCCTGACTGGAAGGAAAACTACAAATTTGCTAACTATATTAAGTCAGGCCTAGAAGAGATAAAACCTGAATTATCAAGGGGAGTGAAAACCAGAAGGTTCTCCTATAACCAGGAAGTCCATCCTCGTTCGGTTTTAATAGAAGTAGGAGGGCATAAAAATAGCATAGAAGAAGTTAAAAGGTCCATTCCTTATTTATCTAAATCACTTATTAAAACCTATCTCAAGATTACTGAGGATGAATAAGATTCTAAAAACCTCCTGAGGGATTTGTCTTACTTGCTCCCTATATTTTGGAGTGTTATAATACTTTTGAAGACAAAAAGGAGGTCCAGGTCGTAATGAAACAGGAATTAATAAGAAACTTTTCAATAATAGCCCATATAGATCATGGCAAGTCTACCCTTGCTGATAGAATGTTGGAGTATACGGGAACCCTTGAAAAGCGAGAAATGCAAGATCAGTATTTGGATAAGATGGAGCTAGAGAAAGAGCGGGGAATCACAATTAAATTGCAATCAGTCAAGATGAATTATAAAAGTAAAGTGGATGGTAAGGAATATGCTCTTAATATGATAGATACACCGGGTCATGTGGATTTTAATTATGAAGTGTCTAGAAGTCTTGCTGCTTGTGAGGGAGTTTTGTTGGTAATAGATGCAGCTCAGGGAATAGAGGCTCAAACCTTGGCCAATGTTTATCTTGCCTTGGAGCACGAGCTGGAGATAATACCTGTGATAAATAAAATAGATCTTCCAAATGCTGATTTAGATAGAATTAAAGAAGAGATTGAAGAAATCTTGGGTATTGACAGTGAGGAAGCCATCCTTACTTCAGCAAAAGATGGAATAGGGATTGAAGAGGCTATGGAAGCAGTGGTAAACAGAATGCCTCCTCCCCGGGGTGAAGTTGAGAAGCCCTTGCGGGCCTTGATCTTTGACTCTTACTATGATACTTATAGGGGAGTTATTACCTATATAAGAGTAGTAGAAGGTGAAATAAGGCCCAGGATGAAGATTAAAACCATGGCCATTGGCAAGGAATTTGAAGTAAGTGAACTGGGTATTTTAAATCCTGATCCAAAACATGTAGACAGGCTGCATGCTGGTGAAGTTGGTTATATGGCTGCCAATGTGAAAGATGTTAAAGACAGCAGAGTTGGTGATACCGTAACAAGTACAGAAAATCCTGCTCCTTCGCCCTTGCCGGGATATGAGAGAATTCAACCCATGGTTTTTTGCGGTTTATTTCCTGCTGATGGAGAAGAGTATGATAGACTGCGAGACGCCCTTGATAAATTAAAATTAAATGATGCTTCCCTTGATTATGAACCCGAAAGTTCCATCGCTCTGGGCTTTGGATTTAGGTGCGGTTTTTTGGGATTACTTCATATGGAGATTATCAAGGAACGTTTAGAGAGGGAATATGATTTAAGTTTGATAACCACTGCTCCTAATGTAGTTTACAGCATTCATAAGAAAGACGGAGAAAAAATTGATGTGGAAAACCCTTCAAATCTGCCCAAAAACGATGAAATCGAAAGTATAGAAGAGCCTTTTGTTAAAGCTAATTTTATGGTACCCCATGAATATGTGGGTCCTGTGATCGAAATTTGTCAAGAAAGAAGGGGAATTCATAAGAGCATGGAATACCTTGATTCAAACAGGGTTTTAATGATTTATGAGCTTCCTTTGGCCGAGATCGTATTTGACTTTTTTGATCTGTTAAAAAGTAAAACCCGGGGATATGCGTCTTTCGACTATGAATTTTGCGGTTACAAAGAAGCTGATCTGGTAAGGGTGGATATTCTGGTGAATAAAGAGATAGTTGATGCCTTGTCTTTTATAGTTCACAGGGAAAAAGCCGAGCAGAGGGGAAGGCAAATGGCAGAAAAGCTTAGAAGTATTATTCCAAGACAGATGATAGATGTCCCTATTCAAGCGGCCATTGATAATAAGGTTATAGCTAGGGAAACGGTGAAGGCTTTGAAAAAGGATGTTCTGGCAAAATGTTATGGAGGGGATGTTAGTCGTAAGCGCAAATTATTGGATAAACAGAAAAAAGGTAAAAAGAAAATGAAGCAGGTAGGTAAAGTTGATATCCCCCAGGAAGCTTTTATGGCAGTCCTTAGCATAGATGATAAAAGCTGATTTAAAGTAAAAAACTCGAGTAGATGTTAAGATATGAGAGGTAATATATGATCGAAGAATTGTCCCGAACTAATAAGGAAATCAATCCAGGTCTATATGTGCATGTTCCCTTTTGTATTTCAAAATGCAATTATTGTGACTTTTTCAGCCTGGAAAGGAATAAAAATTATGTATCCATGTATTTGACCGGTCTTAAAAATGAGCTTCAAGTATATCATGATTTCTTAGAGGAAAACTTGAGCTTTGATACGGTTTATATAGGAGGAGGAACACCTACTTCTCTAGATCATCCGGATCTAGAGAAATTTTTTGGGCTTATTTTTGATAAGGTTGAAATCAAAGCTGATGCAGAGATCACAATAGAGGCCAATCCATGCACCCTTGATAATGAAAAACTTGATCTAATAAGGAGCTATAGTAATAGAATTAGTCTTGGGATGCAGTCATCTCATGACCATTACCTTGAACTACTGGGAAGGGGCCATGATTTTGAGGATTTTTTGTATACTTATGAAATGGTAGTCAAATATTATCCCAATATTAATCTAGACTTGATTTATGGGATTCCTGGTGAGACAATCACTGAAGCTGAAAAAGATATAAGCGCTTTATTGGATCTATATCCACCCCATATTTCTTTATATTGCCTAACACTAGAAGAAGGGACTAGATTGCATTATCTAGTGGAAAATGGATTGATAGAAGAAAAAATTTCCGATGAACTTAAAGCTGAAATGTATTATATGGCAAGGGATACCTTGATGGATAATGGCTACGAGCATTATGAAATTTCAAATTTCTCCTTACCTGGTTACAGTGCAAAGCATAATATAATTTATTGGAGAAGGGGAAGTTACCTGGGTATAGGCCCAGGAGGACATAGCTTTTGGAACAACCAAAGATGGCATAACCCTCAGGACTTAGATCTTTATCTTTCAAAAAGCAGGTCTAGCTTAAGAAAAAAACAAAATTTTCTTCGGGAAAATATACAAGAATTGGATTTTAATGAGGCTGTTTTTGAAGAATTTTTTTTAGGACTGCGTTTGACTGAGGGTATAGATTTAAAAAAACTTAGCAGTAAATATGACCTTGACTTATATGATCTCTTTAATGATAAAATAAAAAAATTAGAAAAAAAGGGGCTTCTCAGTGTAGATAAGAATACAGTAAAACTAACCCCTAAAGGATATATGCTTGCAAATCAGGTTTTTATTGAGTTTCTTGAGAGTCTTGACAAATAAATTTGCGAGTGATAATTTTATAATTAGCATTAGCACTCATAACAATAGAGTGCTAACAGGGGTGATAAGAATGGAGCTTTCTGAACGAAAGAAAAAGATTTTAGAAGCAATAATAGCCTATTATATAAGGTTTGCTGAACCTGTAGGGTCAAGATCTCTTTCAAGGACATATAATTTTGGCATTAGTCCGGCGACCATCAGAAATGAGATGGCTGATTTAGAAGAAATGGGTTTTTTGGTACAGCCCCATACTTCTGCTGGAAGGATTCCCAGTGAGAAGGGATACAGGTTTTTTGTGGATGAACTTGTGAACTCGAAGAAATTTTTGAAACTGAATACAGGCAGAAGAAAGTTCTTAATCAACCGGCTAAAGGATGAAAAAGCCCAGGGTATCGATGAAATAATTCGAATTACAGCTCAAATTTTATCGGAAATTACAAATTATACGTCTTTGGTATTTGGTCCCCAGGTAACAAGAAGTGCTTTTAACCAGATGAGGTTTATGCCCCTGTCAAACAACAAGGCACTAATGGTTGTTGTTACAGACATAGGTTTAATAGAAGACAAAACCATCGACTTGCCTGAAGAGTTGAATGTTGAAGAAGTTGAGAGAGTAGTAGAATACTTGAATAAAAGATTGAAAGGGCTTACAATTGACGAAATAAACTCCGATTTATTTTTAAGGGAGCTCAGGTCTGAAGTCGTTAGAAAAGCTGGGATTCTTGATGAAGCACTTAGTTTACTGACTCAAAACTCCAAGTTGAAAGGAAATATCGTCCTTGGAGGTACAACTAATATTTTGAATCAGCCTGAATTTAAAGACATGGAAAAGGTTAAACAGATATTATCGATTTTTGAAAAAGAAGATGTGTTGATAGACCTGATGTCTGATTTTGATGATATAGTTGTGAGAATAGGCAAGGAAAATCCTATAGAAGAAGTTAAGGATTGTAGTTTGATAACAGCAAGTTATGAAGTCCATGGTAAGAGCTTAGGAACCATAGGGGTATTGGGGCCTAAGCGGATGAATTATTCTGAAGTTATAGCTATTGTGGCTCAAATAGCTAGAGAACTAGGACTGGTATTAAAGCATGGAGATGATTAATTTTAATGAGATAGGTTGAAAATATTAGAATTGAAGGATAAAATTAGAAGGGCAAAGAAAGAGGTGATAACCCTTATGAATACCGATAAGGAAGCAAAGAAAAGAAACGAGACAAAAAATAATATCGGTAAAACCGATAAAAATGCTAACGGTGAGGTCAAAAACACAGAGGAAGAAGCCAAAGAGATTAATGCTGAAAATGTAGAAGTCTTGGAAGAAGAACCTGAACAACAGATAGGGGAAGAGGATGGGTTGTTGTCCCTAGAAGAACAGGAGAAATTGGTTCAAGAAAAAAATGAATACAAGGATAGGTTGATCAGGCTCCAGGCTGAATTTGAAAATTATAAAAAGAGAATCTCAAATGAAAGGGAAAAAGATAAAAAGTATGGAGCAGAAAGTATAATGAAGTGTCTAGTGCCTGTTCTAGACAATTTTGAAAGGGCCCTGGCAAACTTTGAGGAAAAGACTTCTGAAGAGGATGAAGTTTACCAGGGAATTAAGATGATATATGATCAATTAATGGATGTGCTAGTACAAAATGGTCTTGTTAGAATAGAGGCTGAAGGAAATATTTTTGATCCTAACTACCATGAAGCTGTAATGATGGTGGAAGATGAAAAATACTCGAAAAATGTTGTAGTGGAAGAACTTCAAACAGGTTATATGCTTCATGATAAGCTCCTTAGAGCTAGCATGGTGAAAGTGGCTAAATAAGTTAGTACGAAAATACACTTTAATTTCACTGCTGCAGTATATTCCGATACTAAAAAGTTTTTATTAATACATCTACGGATCGGGTACACGAAGTTTACTTATTAAACTTCTTGCACCTTCCCTGCCTAGATGTAATGTATTAATAATAAAAACTTAAAACGTATCTCCATATACTGCAGCAGTGAAATAAATCAGTTATTTTCATTACTGGTTGTGTTGTGAAAACCCAAAACATGAAAAGTTAGTAAGAAAATAAATCAGTTATTTTCATAACTGGTTAGTAAATTTAATCAAACCGAAAATGATAGGGGGTAATAAATATGAGTAAAGTTATTGGAATTGACTTAGGAACAACTAATTCATGTATGGCAATTATGGAAGGGGGAGAATCTTCCATAATAGAAAATGCTGAAGGTAATAGGACTACTCCATCAGTTGTTGGTTTTTCCGAAGATGGAGAGAGATTTGTCGGTGAGGTGGCCAAAAGGCAGGCCATAACAAATCCCGGTAGAACTATTACATCTATTAAGAGGCATATGGGTACAGATCATAAAGAGAAAATCGGAGATAAAGAATATACTCCTCAGGAAATCAGTGCTTTTGTCCTACAAAAACTAAAGCAAGATGCTGAAAGCTACTTAGGTGAAGAGGTTAAAAAAGCCGTTATCACTGTGCCGGCTTATTTTTCCGACAGTCAGAGGCAAGCAACAAAAGATGCTGGAAGAATAGCGGGTTTGGAAGTCGAAAGAATAATCAATGAGCCTACAGCGGCAGCTTTAGCTTATGGCTTGGATAAAGAAGATGAAGACCAAACAATTCTTGTCTTCGACCTGGGGGGTGGAACTTTTGATGTTTCCATCCTAGAACTCGGGGATGGTGTTTTTGAAGTAAAGGCAACTAGTGGTAACAACAAGCTTGGTGGAGATGATTTTGATCAAAAAATAATCGATTACCTTGCTGATGAATTCAAGAAGGAAAATGGGGTTGACTTAAGAGAGGATAAAATGAGCCTGCAAAGGCTAAAAGAAGCGTCAGAACAGGCAAAAGTTGAGTTGTCAAGTGTAACTCAAACAACGATAAATTTGCCATTTATTACTGCAACCAATGAAGGTCCAAAGCATATGAACAAAGAGCTTACTAGAGCAAAATTTGATGAATTGACCAGTGACCTAATCGAAAAAACCATGGGTCCTACCCGCCAAGCCATGAAGGATGCGGGTTTAAAGCCCGGTGATATTGATAGAGTTATACTGGTAGGTGGTTCTACCAGAACGCCTGCAGTACAAAACGCCATCAAGGACTATATAGGAAAGGATCCGCATAAAGGCATAAACCCCGATGAAGTTGTGGCAAGAGGTGCAGCCATTCAGGCGGGAGTTTTGAGTGGAGATGTAAAAGACGTCCTGCTGTTAGATGTTACTCCGCTATCCCTGGGTATAGAAACTTTGGGAGGTGTATTTACAAAGCTTATTGAAAGAAATACGACCATACCTACGAGCAAGACCAAAACCTTTAGCACTGCTGCAGACAATCAAACCAGTGTGGAAATTCATGTGCTCCAGGGAGAAAGGGAAATGGCAAAAGATAATAAGTCATTGGGAAGGTTCATTTTGGATGGAATCCCACCTGCACCCAGGGGAGTTCCCCAGATAGATGTTACTTTTGATATAGATGCCAATGGTATCCTAAATGTTAGCGCCAAGGATAAGGGAACTGGAAAAGAGCAAAAGATAACAGTGGAGTCAACTAGCGGCTTAGAAGATGATGATATAGAAGAGATGGTAAAAGAAGCTGAAAAGCACGCAGAAGAAGATAAGAGAAAGCGTGAGCTTGCAGAAGCTAAAAATGAGGCAGAAAACTTGGCTTATACAACTGAAAAAAACCTAAAGGATCTTGAGGGTAAGATCGATGATAACAAAAAGCAAGAAGTTGAAGCTGCAATTCAAAAAGTACGGGATGCAATCGGTGAAGAAGAGGAAGATCTCGATAAGATAAACAAAGCCAAGGAAGAATTGACAACTCACTTCCATGAACTGAGCCAACAGTTGTATCAGGAGCAAGCACAAACAGGAGATGCTGATGCAGGAACCGGTGAAGGAACTGCAGGTGACCAGGATGAAAATGTGATGAATGCGGATTACGAAGTGGTTGATGAAGATGATGAAGAATCAGATGATAAAAAAGACAGTGATAGCAAAAGTGAGTAAGGTAAAATAATTGGAGGGTGGTGTTAGACCTTGACTGAGCGAGATTTGTACGAAACTCTGGGAGTTTCTAGGGATGCCTCCCAGGAGGAGATAAAAAAAGCATATCGAAAGTTGGCTCGCAAATACCACCCCGATGTAAATCCTGACGATGAAGAAGCTGAAAAAAAGTTTAAAGAAGTCCAACATGCATATGAGGTTTTAGGTGACGAAGATAAAAGGACCAGGTATGATCAATTCGGTCACGCTGGTGTTGATGAAGATGCTTATCAACAAAGTGGATTTGGCGGTTTTGGAGGTCAGGATTTTGGTGGATTTGGTGGCTTTGAAGATATATTTGACGCTTTTTTTGGAGGAGGATTCTCCGGTGGTGGAGGTTCTCGCAGGCAAAGGCCTCGCCGGGGATCCGACCTTCTGTATAGATTAGAACTGGAATTTGAAGAAGCTGTCTTTGGAACTGAAAAAGAGGCTGAAATACCTAGAACAGAAAGCTGTGAAAAGTGTAAGGGTACTGGGGCAAAGCCCGGAACTTCCCCAGAGACTTGTCCTACCTGTGATGGAGGAGGAGAGATTCGCCAGGTGAAACAAACTCCCCTTGGTCAATTTGTTAACGTGGCTACCTGTAATGCTTGTGGTGGCGAGGGCAAGATTGTCAAAGAGAAATGTTCTGAATGTCATGGGGAAGGAAAGGTTGTCAGGCGTAGAAAAGTAAAGCTGAATATTCCTGAAGGGGTGGATGAAGGGACCCGGTTGAGGGTGGCCGGAGAAGGGCAAGCTGGCAGCAAAGGAGGCCCGCCGGGAGATCTTTATGTTGAGATAAGTGTTAAACCCCATGAATACTTTGAAAGGGACGGAAGTGATATATATTACCTGGCCGACATCAGCTTCCCTTTGGCTGCTGTTGGCGGTGAGATAGAAGTTCCTACCTTGGAGGGGAAAGCCAAGCTTAAAGTTCCTGAAGGGACTCAAAATGGTGCTACTTTTAAATTGAAAAACAAAGGTGTCCCCTCAAAAAGGGGTAGAGGACACCAGTTTGTCAAGGTAAATGTAGAGGTCCCCAAAAAATTAAACTCGGAGCAAAAGAAGATTTTGAGAGAATTTGCTAAAACCATGGGAGAAGAACTGCCCGGTGAGAAATCTTTTATCGGTAGAGTCAAGGATACTTTTGGCGGCAAAGGATAGGAGATTGAAATGAAAAATAATGATGAAACAAATAAATGGGCTGAAGTTAACATAGAAACTTTTTTGGAGACAGAAGAAGCTATTAATAATATACTTCTTGAACTTGGAATCTATGGTGTTTTTGTAAGGGAAGGTAGCGAAGAGGAAGAGGAGGCTGATGTTTTCAAAGAGCCCCTCTTGGTAAAATGCTATCTTCCCTATGATCGTTTTATGGAAAAGAAAGTTGAAACTTTAAGGGAAAATATAATGACTTTAAATGATTATGGTTTTAAAATCCGGGAAAAAGATTTTTCTGTTAAAACTCTAGACGATAACAACTGGATTGAAAGCTGGAAAAATATTTTTAAACCCATAGAGATAGGTAAGGTGATAATAAAGCCTACCTGGGAAGAACTGGATTGGCCTCTGGACGGGGATGAAATATTAATAGAGCTAAATCCTGAAATGGCTTTCGGTACGGGGCTTCATCCTACTACAAAAGCTTGTCTGAGGTTTTTGCAATCCTACCTGGTACCTGGTGAAGAGATTTTGGACCTGGGAGTTGGCTCGGGGATTTTGTCAATCGCCGCTGCAAAGCTTGGAGCCAAAAAAGTTTATGCTTATGATATTTCGCCGGAAGCCTATAGAGCAACCCAAAAGAATGCTGAATTGAATGGAGTTAAAGACTTTATAGAAGTACAGCAGGTTGATGTTTTGAGAAGCATGTGTCCTCGGGTTTCCCTGGGGGTAGCTAATATGAACTCCTCTGTACTCCTGGATTTACTTGAAAAAGTTGATAGCTTTTTGATCAAGGAAGGAGTTTTAATTGTTTCAGGGATTATCTTCTCTAAGGGAGAGGAAATAAAAGATAAGGCCGAGAAAAATGGCTTGATAGTTGTTGAAGAATACCTGGATGAGGAGTGGTTATCTTTAGTTTTGAAAAAGATTTGACTTCTAAAGGAAAAATTGGAAGGATTTTTTTGGGCCCTGATTTCTTTGATGGTGAATTGGCCTATGGCCCCAAAGAGGAAGCACACTATGTTAAAAATGTGCTAAGAGGTACTAGAGGGGATGAAATAGTAGTATTAAACGGTCTAGGAGAGGAATTTAAAGGGATAATAGAAGAATTAGACAATAAAGGTTTTGTGGTTAGGTTAAAAGAAAAAGTTGAAGTTGACAGGGAAACTAGCTCCAATATCATAGTTGCCCAGGGTTTATGCAAAAAAGATAAATGGGAAATGATATTACAGAAGACTACAGAACTCGGCATAGATAAAATACAGCCTTTTTACAGTGAAAACTCAGTGGTGAGACATAAATCCAATAAAGATTTAAACAAAAAATTGCTTAGATGGGAAAAAATACTTAAGAATGCTTCTCAACAGTCCGATCGGCAGCTAATACCAGAATTAAACCCGCCTCTAAACTTTGAGGAAATGATAAAAGAGTATTCGGAAAACCATACTAAAATTATTTTTAATGAACATGAAGAGAAAAATGATGTTTCCATCTTACCAAAGGTTTTTTCCGAGGCTCTGCCGACTAACCCGGTGATGTTGGTTGTAGGCCCGGAAGGTGGATTTACTAAAAAGGAGATAAACATCGCCTTAGAGAATGGATTTAAATCTGTAGCTCTTGGTAGAAGAATACTCAGAACCGAAACCGCAGCTGTAGTGGTGACAGCCATTGTGCTTTATCAATTGGGAGAAATGGGGGTTATGCCTTGAAGGCGGCCTTTTATACTTTAGGATGTAAAGTAAATCAGTATGATACTGAAGTATTTAAGGATATTTTGGCAAGAGAAGGTTTTGGTATTGTCGATTTTAAGGACAATGCTGATATATATATAATAAATACCTGTATTGTTACCCATGTTGCAGAAAGAAAGTCAAGACAATATATCAGAAAGGCCAAAAGAATGAATCCGGATTCTTATGTAGCCGTAGTGGGTTGTTATCCTCAGGTGTTTCCAGAAAAAGCCGATGAGCTTGAAGAGGTAGACTTTTATCTTGGGACGACGGATAGATTGAAAATACTTGACCTAGTAAAAAGATTAAAGGACAGCTTAGCCATAGATAGTAAAACCAATACAGATAAAGCTATTATATCCCGGGCCGTTTCAGTTAGTCCTGTTTTGCCATATAAAGATGAAGAAAGGTTTGAAGATTTGGAATTAGATTATTGCCAAGGCAGAAAAGGCTTTAAAAGCCGCCATTTTCTTAAGGTCCAAGAAGGATGTGAAAGGTTTTGCTCTTACTGTATAGTGCCATACGCTAGAGGGAAGGTAAAAAGCCGTCCCCTTATTTCCATCATTAAAGAAGCTAAAAAAGCTTTGGAAAGTGGATTTAAAGAGATTATTTTGACTGGTAGTAACCTGGGGGCTTATGGGGACGAATCTTTTTATAAGCCTGATCTTGTAGATTTGATCAGAGCTTTGACTTCAATAAATGAGGAATTTAGAATCAGGCTGAGTTCCATAGAACCAATGGAAATTGATAAAAGATTGATTGAAGAAATAAAAAGGAACAATAAAATTTGTCCTCATTTACATATTCCACTACAAAGTGGTGATGATAAGGTCCTCCAGGATATGAACAGGCCGTATAACCGCAGAGAGTTTAAAAAATTGATGGAGATGATTTTACGATCTGTACCGGATATTTCTTTGACAACGGATATAATAGTGGGCTTTCCAGGAGAAGATGAAGAAAATTTTTTGCGGACCAAAAATTTTCTCAAAGATATTGGATTTGCAGACCTACATGTTTTTAGATATTCTAAGCGAGAAAAAACTCCTGCAGCAGAGTTTAGTGACCAGGTGGACGAAAATATAAAAGAACAAAGGAGCTTGGAGCTAATCAACCTTGCTGGTGAATTGAATGTAAATTATCAGAAGAGCTTTTTAGGTCGAAAGCTGAGGGCTTTAGTGGAAACAGAGCAAGACGGGTATTATACCGCCTTGACAGGCAACTATTTAAAAGTTTTAATCATTTCACAGGACTTTAATAAAAATAATGTCAACAAAGGTGAAATCGTTAAGGTAAAACCTTATCTGTTTGATAAAAAGCTAATTTGTAAAATAATTAAATAAGCCTGCATAATTTCCCCCTTTAAATAATATTAAAGTAATGTAGAGGCTAGATAAACTGGAAGTGGGGGAATTAATCATGAGCAGGCTTATAGTATTGGAGAGAAAAAGGATAATCCCCTTGATACTCCTGGTTATATTGATGGGTGGTTTATCTCTTTATGATGTTTATAGAGGAGATATAGACGAGGGTGTGCCGGTTAGAGATGATAATGGCAAGAAACTCGAAAAGATAATCGGAGAGAAAAAGTTTGCTGAGGCTTTGGGGGAAGCAAAAATCGAATTTGTTACTGCTGATAAAGGTTTTAGGAAAAGTGTAAAGTATTTTGAAATAGCTCGAAATCTAGATGAATGGGTGGAAATAGCCGAAAAAAATGATTTGAGTATGCCCGATTATCCATATAATGAAAATACTGAAATTGGAATATTTGCTTTTAACAGTGAGATCAAAGATATCCAGGTGAATTATGACAGGAGCAAGGATAATAAAGATAATGATGTTGAAGCTATAGATCCTTTGGAACTGGAAGTCCTTGTCGAGGAAAAGGATAATTTTTATCATATCCTTGCGGTTTCAAAGGATGTGCTTGCCAGACAAGGGGGAGAACAAGTCTGGAAATTTGTTGATGATGAAGGAAAAGTTTTATATGAGAGTAGTACCGATATAGAGTAAGGTGCAAGAAGTCTATTCGTAAACACTTGGATTTTATTGAACGATATTCTTAAACATCCAAATAAGTTTGCCATATAGAGCAACTTTTTTCAATAAGATGTGTTTAGTAAAATCCAAAAAGGTTACTCATTAGACTTCTTGCACCTTGTTTGGTTTAATAGTAATCATGACCTGTAAGTCTTTTTATTTTTTTCGCAATGCTTTTGCGATTTTTTTCTACAGAATTGAAGTCTTGGGCTGAACTGTAGTAATTTTCAAGGAACTTTCTGGTTTCTTTCATTTCTGATAAACACTGGATTCCTAGGTTGATCAATTTATCTTCTTGCTTTATTGTTCTTTTCAATTCATTGGTTTGGAACCTGCTATGTGATGAACCTAGGGAATTTGGAGATATTGAAGCTTTATAATAGATGTTTTCTTTAAATTCCAAAACATCTGGATAATTTTCAGTAGCTAGGTATATAATATTCATTTGAGGGAACCTAATACCTTCTATGATGTCTGGAGAAAGTGGGTGAAGATAGTATTCAAGCCTTTGACCTGATAGCAGGAAATAGTTTTTGATGCTTCTTAGCAATATATCACTTGTATGGATATCGGTTTCCAGTAAAAGCAATTTTGTACGTGAATCTATTAGATCCTCGGCGAAACTTATTATTCCTTCCGGGGTATACCCCCTTAGAAATAATGATCTTGATGATTGTTTTTTATTTTTATCTACATTTAGTATTGGGGATTTATCTGCCTGTTGTTTTACAGGTTCAATAAACAAAGATTTTAGTTCCTCTAGCTTATCTAGGTTGTTATGTGGGTCATGTAATTGCAATCTTCTTGACAAGGTCTCTTTTGCTTGCCTAAAATAGCTATAAGCAACTTGGTAATGGCTTCTAACCTGGGAATGTATTTTAATGATTTTATCTTTTTTTTCTAGTAGCTTATTTTCATCCAGATACCTGGCAAGATCAATTATATGTTCTCCGGCAGCGGGAAACTGAGGATCGATTACATGGGGGTGTGTACCGTCCATTATGATTGTATTTAAATCTGGAAATGCAGCTCCGTCTAAAGAAGTGCTGTCAGAAGCACAGTAAAGAAGTTCAACGGAAGACAATTTTTTCAATTCTTCTGTGATTTTATTTATATATGAGGATTTTCCTGTCCCGGGCCCTCCTTTTATAATAAATTTAAATTCATATCCGCAGTGGATATTTTCAAATAGGGAATAAAAGCCCCTTGAGGTGTTATTACCTGGGAAAAATCTCTTAATGGTCATTAAATTATCTACCCCCTTTAATAATTTTAAGCAGGATTTATAATATTTTACTAGAATTTAATTATGTAGTATCATATGTATTATCATATGTATTATGTTCAGGTAGATGTTACCACTATATATTGAATTTAATTTCGGAGGTGTTATTTTATTGGCGCAAGATTGCCTTTTTTGCAAGATTGTTAATAAAGAAATGGATAGTGAGATAGTTTATGAAGATGAAAAGATGGTTGCATTTAAGGACATAAATCCTAAAGAGCCCATACATCTTTTAATTGTTCCAAAGGTTCATCGGGATAGTGTATTAGATCTTAAAAAAGAAGATGCAGATCTGATTTCGCATATTGTTTATGTTGCTCAAGAGTTAGCCAGTATGTATGGGGTTGATGATAAGGAAAAAGGGTTTAACTTATTAAATAATTGTGGTAAAGAGGGTGGACAAGAGATAGATCATCTCCATGTTCACTTTTTAGCAAAAGGTTAGCCTTCATAAAGATGATTAAAGATAATTCTGAAGGTGGTTTTAGTTATCGATGATATGGAGGGAGGGAAATTAGTGGCTAGAATTAATGTAAAGAAAAATGAAACCTTGGAAAGCGCTTTGAGAAGATTCAATAAAAAATGTTCCAAAAGTGGCATAAAAAGTGAAATGAAAAAAAGAGAGTATTATGAAAAGCCAAGCGCTAAGCGTAAGAAGAGAGACGAAAAAAGAAAGAAACAAAAAAAATAATCCAGGTAGGTAGGAGTATGATGATAAAGTTAACTTTTGCTTACAACTTGGAGGAGTATTGAATGAGCATAAAGGATCTCCTTAATGAAGATATGAAAAAGGCAATGAAGGGCAAGGACAAAACTAAACTAAGTACTATAAGGATGCTTCGCTCCCAGATACAAAATCAAGAGATAAGTAAAGGAGAAGAAATATCTGACGATGAGATAAGTGAATTGATTTTTAAAGAGGTTAAAAAACTAAAAGAGTCACTGGAAGAATATAAGAGTTACGACAGGGAAGATATAGTGAAAAATTTAGATAAAGAGATAGACGTTCTAGAAAATTATTTACCCGACAAATTGACTGAAGAAGAGTTAATCAAGATAATCGAAGAGGCAATTAAACAGACGGGAGCAAAGTCAAAAAGTGATATGGGTGTGGTAATGCAGGAAGTTATGCCTAAGGTTAAGGGAAAAGCTGATGGAAAATATGTTAATAAACTTGTTTCAGAAAGACTATAATCTTGCAGAATTAAAATATGTATAAAAAGAGGCCCCTTTAAACTACTTTGAGGGGTCTTTTTTTTGTCTTTTTTATCCGGTTTGTTTAAGATATTGTTCAACTTTTGTAATTAACCCTATTTTGTTTTCATAATTTTTAATATGAAAGGAGACCCCGCGAATGTCTAAAAAATATAAAGTGTACGATTTGAAAAATAAGTTTTCAGATGTTTTTGAGCTACCAAAAGATATAGTTTTAAACCTTCCTAGAATCAGTATAGTTGGAAACATTCAATTTAGTATCGAAAACCACAGGGGAATCATTGAGTACAGTGATGACACTATAAAAATTGGTATAAAAGATGGAGAACTGATAATAAAAGGAATCGACCTGGAAATAAAAAATATTTATTCTCATGAAATTCTAATCGAAGGGAAGTTTGAGAAAATAATATTCGATTAACTTAAATACAGGAGGTGAGAACCCTGAGTTACTAAAATATCTCTTCCTGCGATTTGTGCTTATTTTAGTAACCAGGTTTTTCTATGCATTACTTTAATTTATTGTATTATATTTTGGGGTATGTTAGAATTGAACTTCGTGGAGAAGGCGTAGAAAAGTTTTTAAACTTGGCGATTAAACAGGGGATTGTTTTTTGGGATGTAAAACGAAAACACAATTATATGGAATTAAAAGTACCCTTAAGGGGCTTTTCTAATTTAAAGCAGATTGCTAGGAAAACAGGATGTGAATTTAAAATTATAACAAAAAAAGGGGTACCCTTTTTTTTAAATAAAATTAATAGACGAAAAGGTTTTGTGATCGGCACTATTATTTTTGTAGTAACGTTATATTATCTATCTACTTTCATCTGGTTTATACAGGTGGATGGAAATGATGAAATCTCGGGGGAAGAAGTTTTAGAAATGGCTGAAAAACATGGTTTAAAGCCCGGGATAAAAAAAGAAGGAATTGGTAATATTTCTAGGCTTGCAGAGCTTATTACCGCAGAGGATGATCGACTTAATTGGGTTGGAATTGAGATCGAAGGAACTCGTGCCCTCATAGAGGTGGTAGAGGGCGATCTGCCTGAAGATAAATACCAGGGATATGGTGATATCGTAGCAGTTGAAGAGGGAGAGGTAGAAAAAGTCATAACTTTATCGGGTTTTTCTCTGGTTTCTAAAGGAGATGAGGTCAATAAGGACGAAATCTTAATTGCGGGAAGAATAGTACCAACCAAAATTGAAGAAGAAAAGCCTGAATTAGACTGGGACGATTTAAAAGAATACCCAAAAGTTGAGGCTAAAGGATTTGTTTATGGTATAATGTTTTTTGAAGATAAGGTTGATATCCCCATGGAAGAAGAGGTTGAAAGGAGAACGACGGATAAAGTAGTCAGACGAGGAGTTAAAATAGGGGATGAAACATTTTTTTTAGACTTGAAAGAGGTTCCTTATGTAGAGTATGATGTAGAAAAAATCAATACTACAGAATTACCTGGAGATTTCAGAAGCCCAATCACAATGGTAAGAAAAATATATTATAAAACCGAAACAGAAAAAATTAGATTAACAGAAGCTGAAGCGAAAGAAAGGGCCAGAGAAGTATTATGGGAAAAATTGGCTCAAAAGATGCCGCCAAATTCAAAAATTGATACTAAAGAATATGAAGATCTAGGTACTAAAGATGACAAGCTGACGAAAACACTGAAACTGGAAGTGGAAGGAAATATGGGAAAGTTAAATAGTTTTTAATATTTTAGGAGGGTTGATTTTGCCGCAATCCTTTAGGTCAGATAATACCTCCAAGTTTATCTTGGAAAACAATGAAGAAGCACGCCAGATATTGGGAGAGTTTGATGAAAATCTGGATACAATAGAAAAGTATTTTGATGTTCAACTTATACCCAAAGGCCAGGAGATAGTAGTTAAGGGTGATAAGGAGTCAGTTGAGCATACAATTCATCTCTTGGAACAGCTTTCAACCCAAATCAGTAAAGGTAAGAAGATCACCGATTTTGACATAAAGTATGCTGCCAGAATGGTCAAAGAAGGAAAGGAAAAGCAGATGGAAAATATTTTTGATGATATAATCTACATAACTGCCAGGGGTAAGAGAATAAAACCAAAAACAGTAGGACAGAAGAAATATGTCGAGGCTATTGAGAATAAAGATATAGTTTTCTGTATTGGGCCAGCTGGAACAGGAAAAACATTCCTTGCTATAGCAATGGCTATGGCTCACTTAAAAGAACAACGGATCAACAGAATAATACTGACAAGGCCAGCAGTAGAGGCAGGAGAAAAACTGGGGTTTTTACCGGGAAGCTTTCAAGAAAAAGTTGATCCTTATTTAAGACCATTATATGATGCCCTTTTTGACCTTCTTGGTGTAGAAAAGGTTGAAAAATATATGGAAAAGGGAATTATTGAAATCGCTCCCCTGGCTTATATGAGAGGCAGGACCCTGGATGACTCTTTTGTCATTTTAGATGAGGCGCAAAACACCACTTCAGAACAGATGAAGATGTTTTTAACCCGACTAGGATTTGATTCTAAGGCTGTGGTGACAGGTGATGTGACCCAGATAGATCTCCCCTCTGGTAAACATTCAGGCCTGGTAGAAGTGACGGATATATTAAAGGATGTACCAGGTTTGTCCTTTACCTACTTAAGTGATGCCGATGTTGTAAGACATGAACTTGTACAGAGAATAATTCTTGCTTACGAAAAGCACCTACAAGAGAAAGAAAAAAGTAAAGAAAAAGGTAAGGGCAAGGATGAAAGTTAAAGCAAGTATTTAGGTAAGGGCTTCCTTTTATTCGGGGGGATTGTTATGGCTATTAAGAAAAAACAGAAAAGAAACTATATTAAAAGTTTGCTTGAAAATATCGATATATTTAATAATAAAGAACTTTGGAAAAGAACAGGCATAGTTGGATTGATTTTTATCAGTGTCATCCTGGTGATAAGTATTGATTTTTTCCCGGGGACCTTTGAAAGAGGCCAGGTAAGCCCAAAAACAATTTTTGCTCAAAGGGATGTTGTAGATGTCTACACTACTGAAAGGCTTCAACAGGAAGCGCTTGCTGAAATTTCCGATGTGTACAAGCATGATGAAAACATAGATGAATCTATCATGGAAAATATTGATGCGGTTTTTGCGATTTTACTTCAAGCTGAAGATGAAGCAAGAGTTCATTTAGAAGGTGAACTAGAAGAAAAAGAGGCTGATGGTGAAATAGATGATGTAGAGATAGCGGATGAAAAGCTTCAAGAATACGAGAAAGAATATGCGATAAGTGCTATGGAAGATGAAGTTGGTGCTACCCCCGATGAGGATATGATAGATAATGTCCTTGAGCTTTCTAGGGAGACCCTGGAAAGCATAAATATTGAAATGAAGGAACTTATTAGTGAAAGAATTGATGAAGGGATTAAAGAGGAAAACTTAGATGAAGCATTAGAAGAATTGAAAAATGAAATAAATGCCCTGGCTTATGAAGAAAATGTCCAGGATTTCCTAGGTTGGTTAGCTGTAGAGGTTTTAGAACCCAATTTGATTTTTGATGAAGAGGCTACTGAAGATAAAAAGGAAGAGGCTATTGAAAGCGTTGAACCTGTGGAAATATTGGAAGGAGAGGTGATCGTAAGAGAAGGTGAGAGAATTTCCGAAAAGCAAGCTGCTATATTGGATGAGCTTGAATTAATGGGTTCTGATAGGACCCTTTGGATGTTTGTAGGTTTAATTCTTTTAGTTGCGGTAGTATTTCTTTTGATTGGATTATTTATTTATTACTTCCGAGAAGATATTTTCATTAATGATAGATTGCTAGTTCTGGCTGGTTTAATCCTTGTTGCCACCCTATTGATTGCCCAGGGTGTGAGCATTTTTTCCGAGTTTTTGATCCCTGTGGCAATGGCCTCTATTCTTTATACTGTGCTATTTGGGGCCAGGATGTCGGTTATGTTCGTGGGAATGATGGCAATTTTAGTTGGGATAATTACTGATTTTAACTTTGAAGCTATTGTAGTAGCTATGGTAGGGGGACTAGTGGGGACTTTTTCTGTTACCAAGCTGCAGGAAAGAGGAGACTTAACCAGGGCAGGATTATATGTAGCTACGGTGAATGTAATTGCTATAATGGCATTACTTCTTGTGACAGGTGGGTTTAGCCTTGAAGAACAGCTGTTAAAGTCTGCCTATGGTATTGCCAACGGGATCTTTTCCGGGATTTTGGCCATTGGGATACTGCCGTATTTAGAAAGCGGTTTTGGCTTGACAACTCCAGTAAGGCTGTTGGAACTATCCAATCCAAATCATCCATTGCTGAAAAAGTTGATGATGGAAGCTCCTGGAACCTATCACCATAGTATTATCGTTGGGAACTTGGCGGAAGCTGCAGCTGAAAAAGTAGGAGCAAATACAATCCTAGCTCGAGTGGGGGCATATTATCATGATGTTGGAAAAATAAACAGACCGTATTTTTTTGTAGAAAATCAATTCGGCAAAGAGAACCCTCATAATAAGATATCGCCGAGCTTAAGTTCTTTGATTATAGTATCTCATGTCAAGGAAGGAGTAGAGTTAGCCCAGGAATACAAGCTTCCTGAAGTGATTCAGGAGATTATAAAGCAGCATCACGGCACTAATTTCGTTGGTTATTTTTTCCATCAATTTCAAGAGGAACAGGAGAATAAAGCTAAGCTGATAGAAGAAGATTTTAAGTACAAAGGCCCAAAACCTCAAACCAAGGAGGCTGCTATTGTAATGATGGCGGACTCTGTTGAAGCGGCCGTAAGATCTATGTCAGATCCGACATCACACAAAATCGAAGCCTTTGTAGAAAAACTTGTGAAAAAGCACCTGGATGAAGGCCAGTTAAATGAATGTCATCTTACCTTTAAAGATTTAACCGAAATATCTAAATCTTTTGTTCAGATTTTGCTGGGAATCTATCATAGTCGGATACAATATCCTGAAGAATTGGTGAAAAGGAGTAATTTAAATGGAGATTATGATAAAAAAGCCTTCGGTGATGAAAGTGGAGAGCTGGAAAGAGACAATGGTAAATCGGATGACGGAAATGGTAGTAGCAAAGAAAAAGATGGCTGAGAATGTGGAAATTAGCATTTGGTTGATCGACGATGAACAACAGATGGCTGAGCTAAATGAAAAGCACAGGGGAGTGGATTCCTCTACTGATGTTTTATCTTTTCCACAATATGAAAGAAAAGAGTTGGAGGAGTTGTTTGCAAATAGCTATGAAGAGAATTTTGAAAGCGAGACCAATATACCCCTGGGGGATATAATAATCTCCTTAAATAAAGTAAAAGAACAGGCTAGGGAATATGGGCACAGCGAAGAAAGGGAATTTGGATTTTTATACTTGCACGGACTATTACACTTGCTAGGGTATGATCATGGAGATGAATCAAACGAAAAAGAGATGTTTAATATAAAAGAAGATATACTGGCAGAACTAGGATTACAAAGGTGACTGGGGGTTTAGTAATGAGCCAGCATCCAATATATGTGAGTATATATATTGCTTTCAGGGGTTTTGTCTATGCGATTAAGATGGAAAGAAGTATACGTTATCACCTGTTCTTTGGTGCTCTTGCTTGTTTGCTGGGGTTTTGGTTAAATATTGATCGCATTGAATGGTTGTTTGTAGTAGTTGCTATCTTTATGGTTATCACTGCGGAGGTCATAAATACCGCTATTGAAGAAGCTATTGATATTTTTGTTAAAGACTATTCAAAGAAAGCAGCTATCGCAAAGGACGTTTCGGCAGGAGCGGTTTGTGTAGCTGCTATAAACGCTTTGATAATTGGGGTAATTATATTTTTGCCAAAAATCTTGAGTCTGTGAGGAGAAAGGTATGAATAGTGATAGTGAATCAATAGGCAGGGTAATTAAGGCAGCAAACTCTGCTCGTAAAAATGCATATGCTCCTTATTCCAACTTTACGGTTGGGGCAGGATTATTGACCAGAGAAGGAAATATTTATCAGGGAAGTAATATAGAAAATGCTTCGTATGGACTTACCGTCTGCGCTGAAAGAGTAGCTGTTTTTAAAGCTGTTAGCAGAGGAGATGATGAACTTCTTTCTTTGGCGGTTATTACAGGTGAAGATTATTATGTAACCCCATGTGGTGCTTGTTTACAGGTACTGAAAGAGTTCTCGGATGATATGGAGATTATTTTAGTAAAAAATATGGAAGAATATAAACTAAAAACCTTAAAAGAGCTTTTGCCTGAAGCTTTTGATGGAAAAACTATCTACAGAAGTCAGGAAGAGAGGGAAGGCGATGTTTAAGTCAGGTTTTGTTTCCCTGGTTGGAAGGCCCAATGTAGGTAAATCTACATTGGTAAATAGTTTGATAGGTGAGAAACTAGTCATAACCAGTGATAAACCCCAGACGACAAGAAATAGAATTAGCTGTGTTTTAAACCGGGAAAATGCTCAGTTGATTTTCATAGATACCCCGGGAATGCATAAGCCCAGGCATAAACTGGGTGAAAATATGGTTAGAATATCTGAAAGGACGTTAAATGAAGTTGATGCGGTTATGTTTCTTTTAGATGCTTCTACTTATTTTGGCTCAGGAGATAAATACATTGTTGATTTAATAAGTAAAGCTAAGACACCAGGGATTTTGGTCATAAATAAAATAGACCTAGTTACCATGGAAGAAGCGAAAAAACTGGAAGAGGAAGTGAATTTAAGCCGATATTTTGATAGCGTTTTTTATATCTCTGCACTTAAAGGGGAAAATCTTACAGAGTTGGTGGATTATCTTGTAGACTTGATGCCCGAGGGTCCAAAATATTATCCCGATGATATGATTACCGATCAACCGGAAAGGATTATAGTTGCCGAACTCATAAGAGAAAAATTATTGCATTTGACTGAAGAAGAAGTGCCACATTCTATTGCTGTAGAAATTGAAAACATGGTTAAAAGGCAAAAGAAGGATATAATTGATATCAATGCTATTATTTATGTGGAAAGAAAGTCTCAAAAAGGGATCGTTATCGGTAAGGGAGGCCAACTTCTTAAAAAAGTGGGGGAATTAGCTAGAAGGGATATAGAATATCTCTTGGGTACTCCAGTTTTTTTGGAATTATGGGTGAAGGAAAAGAAAGACTGGAAAAATAAAGCTGGATTTTTGCACAACTTGGGGTATGAATGAAAATGTCTAGAAAAGTAAGTACAACGAAAGGATTGATTTTAAAGACAGAAGATTACATGGAAAATGCTAAGCTTGTGACTTTACTGACTTCCTCCCATGGCAAGCTTTCTTGTATAGCAAAGGGAGTGAACAAAAAAAACAGTAAAATGAGAAGTACTATCCAACCTTTTGTTTATGGTGAATTTCAATTGTACAAAGGGAAAAACTTATACACAATTACCCAGGGAAAGGTGTTAGATTATTTCTCCAACATTAGGACGGATCTAGAGCGCATGTATATGGGGAGCTATATCTTAGAAGTCCTTGAAAGAATCTCCATTGAGGAAGAAAACCAGGACATGTTTTTATTGGGATTATCAACCCTCTATGTATTGGATATTAAAAAAGCCGGCAAAACAGTATTGCTTTTTTTTCAAGTCAAAATAGTAGAAAATATTGGCATAAACCCTCGGTTGACGTTGTGTCAATGTGGTGAGGAGTTAGGAGAAAGGGTAGGTTTCGATATTATTGAGGGATGTTTTTTATGTGAAAAGTGTATGCTAAAGGGAAACTTGGTTTACAAGGTAAGTAAGGATAACTACAAAATCCTGAAATTTTTACAGAATACTTCTCTTAAAGAGTTAGACAGACTAAAACTATCCGAAACTCAGGCTGATAGCTTATTTAAGCTGTTGACCGACTTCATTGAAGAACAGCTAGAACTAAAGTTAAAGACTAAAAAGTTTCTAATGGAATAATTTTGATTAAACCCCCGGGAGGCTTTGGAGGAATGATTGACAAAATATGTTTATCTTTGCTATATTTGCAGGGTAAACTACCAAGGAGGCAAAAATAATGTATTTTCAAGATCTCATTTTTGAGCTGCAAAATTTTTGGACAAAGAAAGATTGTCTGCTGTGGCAACCTTATGATGTGGAAAAGGGTGCTGGAACAATGAATCCTGCCACTTTTTTAAGGACCTTGGGGCCAGAACCCTGGAATGTGGTTTATGTAGAGCCCTCTAGGCGTCCTGGCGATGGTCGTTATGGAGAAAACCCCAATAGATTACATCAACATTTGCAGATGCAGGTGATATTAAAGCCTACCCCTGAAGACGTCCAAGATGTATACATAGAAAGTCTTGAAGCCCTGGGAATTGATCGAGTAAAACATGATATAAGGTTTGTTGAAGATAATTGGGAATCACCGACTTTAGGAGCATTCGGCCTTGGCTGGGAAGTTTGGCTGGATGGAATGGAAATAACTCAGTTCACCTATTTTCAGCAGGTGGGTAGCTTGGAAGTAGAGAGTGTGTCGGTGGAATTAACTTACGGGCTTGAAAGGATTGCCATGTTTATACAGGGAGTAGAAAATGTTTTTGATATCAAGTGGAAAAATGGATTAACCTACGGTGAGGTTTTCAAGAGGGCTGAATATGAGAATTCATGCTATGCATTTGATTATTCTGATCCAGAGACTTTATTCAAAGAATTTGAAATTTACGAAAAAGAAGCCAAAAGATTATTGGATAATCAGTTGGTCCTTCCTGGATATGACTATGTCCTCAAGTGTTCCCATGTCTTTAACCTATTGGATGCTAGAGGAGCTATTAGCGTTACTGAGCGAACAGGTTATATAGGTAGGGTTAGGAACCTGGCAAGGCACTGTGCGAAGGAATTTTTAAAAGTAAGAGAAGAACTTGGATATCCATTGTTGAAAGAAGGAGAGAAAGCCAATGTCTGAGACCCAAAAAAATTTACTATTCGAAATTGGAACGGAAGAGATCCCTGCCCGTATGATGCTGGGGATATTAAATCAGCTGAAGGCTAATTCTAAACAAAAGTTAAAAGAAAATCGGCTGGATTTTCAAGAGGCTCAAGTCTATGGGACCCCTAGAAGGCTTACCCTTTTTGTAAGTGGCCTGGAAATGGCTCAACAAGATCTAGAAGAATATATTAGAGGGCCTAGCGTAGATGTTGCCTTTGATGAAAGTGGTAACCCTACGAAGGCAGCATATGGATTTGCGAAAAGCAATGGAATAGATGTAAACGATCTTGAAATTAAAAATGTGAAAGGGAAAGAATATGTTTTTGTAATTTCTAAGACTACAGGAAGAGCTTCAGAAGAAGTTCTTCCTTCCATACTAGAGGAATTAATTGAGGCCTTTGATTTTCCTGGAAAGATGTTCTGGGAAAGTAAGGACAAAAAATTTATCAGGCCGATCAGATGGCTAGTAGCTTTATATGGAGAAAAAGTACTCCCGGTTGAGTTTGGTAGTGTTAAAGCTGATAAATACTCCCGGGGCCACAGGGCTCTTACTGATAGATATATTGAATTAGATTACCCTGAAGATTATTTTGGAAAAATGAAAGATAACTATATAATGGTCGATCACTTAGAAAGAAAACAGGAAATCAAAGAACAGCTTGAAGAAGTAGTTGAAAAAATCGATGGTAAAGTTAAGTTTGATGAGGAACTTTTGAATGAAGTAAATTTTTTGGTTGAGTGGCCTACAGCTATCCTTTGTGAATTCTCGGAAAACTTTTTGGATCTACCCGACAGGGCTCTTACTACTTTTATGGAGAAGCATCAGAGGTATTTCCCTGTTAAAGACAAAGAAGGAAATCTTTTACCTTACTTCGTAACAGTCAAAAACGGGGACGATAGGTATTTGGATGAAGTAAAAAGAGGTAATGAAAAAGTTATAAAGGCAAGACTTGCAGATGCAAAATTCTTCTATGAAGAAGATAAAAAGAAAAAATTAGAAGCTAATTTGGAAAAGTTAAAATCAATAGTTTATAGGGAAGAGCTAGGGAGTGTGTACCAAAAACAGGAAAGAATGCAGGGTATTTCTGAGAATATCCTGGATATAATAAAAGCAGAAAACAACTTAAGAGAGAAAGCTTTAAGAGCATGTATGCTTTGCAAAGCTGATCTCGTAACTCAAATGGTATTTGAATTTTCTAATTTACAGGGTTATATGGGAATGGAATACGCTAGGTTGGAAGGCGAAGATGAAGAAGTTGCCCAGGGGATCTATGAGCATTATCTACCAAGGCATGCGGGAGATGAGTTGCCTACTACAATGGTGGGAACCGTGGTCAGCTTGGCTGATAAGATCGATAATATTGCCAGCAGTTTTGCAATTGGAGTCCAACCTACGGGCACTCAGGATCCCTATGCTTTGAGGCGTCAGGCCCTTGGGGTTATTCATATAATTTTGGAATCCAAGCTATTTTTACCATTCAGAGATTTATTCAATTCAGCTTTAAGTCTAATCCCTGAGAAAAGTTTAGTAGCTTCTCAGGATGAACTTCTGGAAGAAATTATGGAGTTTATAAAAGCCAGGGCTAAAACCGTATTTAATGATTACAATTTGGAAGGGGATGTTATAAACAGCGTCCTAGACTCTGAAGATAATGATATGTATAGGATCTATTGTAGGATAAAGGAACTACAAGAGCTAAAGGGTAGTGAGGTATTGGAAAATCTTTTTGTAGTATACAATAGGGTTAAAAACTTGGCCAATAAAGCTGAGGGTACAAAAGTAGAAGAAGAACTATTGGAAAGCCAGGTAGAGAAATCCTTGTATGACAATTATAATGAGGTAAAAGGTAAATTAGATAATCACCTTAACGCAGGAGATAATAAAGCTGCAATAGAGGAGCTTTCAGGCTTGAAGCAAACTGTCGATGATTTTTTTGACAATGTTATGGTTATGGTTGATGATGAAAAATTGAAGCATAATCGTTTGAATTTGCTTTATAATACCTGTCAACTTTTTGAACGGATGGCTGATTTTTCTAAGATCAAGGCTTGATGAATTGAGACTTGTTAGTTAAATGATTAATTAAATGAGATAAGCAAAAATGTATATACTTGCATGTATTTGATTTAAGCTTTATGACCATTTTAATATGGTCATTTTTGTTTATAGGGTACTTAACTGTTAGATAAATTTTTTTAGAATATGTGTTAACATATTTTTAAAATATGATACAATATATTTTGTGTGAAAGCTTGGCAGTCCTATTAGAATAAATGAAAGCTAAGGTGGTGATCTGGGTCATTGAAATTTTCTGAACGCCAGAAGAAAATTATGAAGATAGTCAAGGAAAGCGAGCCCGTGAAAGGCCAAGATATAGCAGAATATTTGAACTTAAAGAGATCTACCCTTCGACCAGATTTGTCACTCCTTACAATGGCGGGAATGCTTGAAGCCAGGCCAAAAGTAGGTTATTTTTATACTGGGAAAAATATTAAAAATACCATATTTGAATTTTTAAAAGAAAAAGAGGTCAAAAAATTTAAGTCGTTGCCCGTTGTAGTAACAGAAGAGACAAGTGTTTATGATGCAATAGTCACTTTATTTCTAGAGGATGTTGGAAATATTTTTGTAGTAAGTGAAGCCGGGATTTTAAAAGGAGTTATTTCAAGGAAAGACTTTTTAAAAACAACTTTGGGAGAGAGTGATTTGAATCAACTCCCTGTAGGGATTATAATGACTAGGATGCCCAATGTAGTGACTGTATACGAAGTAGAATCGGTTTACAGTGCTATAAGGAAGATGGATGAATTTCAGGTGGATTGTTTACCCGTGGTAAAAAAAAGAAAGGATGAAGAACTTGAGGTAGTTGGTAGATTCAACAAATGTCAAGTAGTTAAAATGCTGGTTGAGTACTGCCAGGGTTGAATATGTGGAGTTGGAGGGATTATATTATATGGATGATGGTGCAATTGAAGAAAATGTATGTTATATCGTATCTGATTCGATCGGGGAGACAGCGGAGTTGGTGGTCAAGGCGGTAGCTAGCCAATTTAATGCCGACTTAATTGAGCTGAGGAGGATTCCTTTTGTAAATGATGTAGAGACAGTAAAGGAAATTGTGGAAGAAGCTGAGGGATTTAACAGTATTATAGCTTATACTCTTGTAACCTTGGAACTAAGGGATGTTATAGAAAGAGAAGCTTCGAGGAAGAATATAACTACAGTTGATATAATGGGTCCTATGATTGAAATTTTTAAAAAAGTATTTAAGAAGACCCCGCGTCAAGAGGCTGGATTGGTTAGAAAACTCGATGAATCTTACTTCAGGCGGGTTGATGCCATCGAATTCGCAGTAAAATATGATGATGGTAAAGATCCCAGGGGAATTTTGAAGGCTGATGTTGTTTTAATAGGTGTCTCAAGGACTTCAAAAACACCTCTTAGTATGTACCTGGCAAATAAGCGTTTAAAAGTAGCAAATATGCCTTTGGTTCCAGAGGTAGAGCCCCCAGAGGAATTGTTCAAAATACCCAAGAGAAGAATAATAGGCCTTTCAATCAGTCCTGAAAAGTTAAATGAAATTAGAAAAGAGCGGCTTAAAACTCTAGGTTTAAAAGCAAAAGCCAACTATGCCAGTATGGAAAGAATACTGGAGGAGTTGGAATTTGCGGAAAACTTCATGAAAAAACTGGGTTGTCCTAGAATCGATGTCAGCAATAGAGCAGTGGAGGAAACTGCTCAATCAATACTAAAAATGATTAGGGAGAGTGAAAGAGATGAGTAAAAAATACACCTATTTACTTGAAGAAGGTAGCTCTGATATGAAGGCAATACTCGGTGGGAAAGGTGCCAACCTGGCAGAAATGAGCCGGATCGGACTTCCAGTCCCGCCTGGGTTCACTGTTACTACTAAGGCTTGTAATGAATATTACAACAACGGTGCTGAGTTAACAGATGAAATGAAGGAGCAGATTTTTGATTCCCTAAATAAGATTGAAAAAGCAGCTGGTAAGGGATTTGGAGTGAAGGATAACCCGTTGCTGGTTTCAGTTCGTTCCGGCGCTGTGGTTTCATTGCCGGGCATGATGGATACTGTTCTCAACTTGGGTTTAAATGATGAAACTGTGGAAGGAATGGCTGAAAACACAGGAAATAGAAGATTTGCCCTTGATTCATATCGCAGATTTATACAGATGTTTGGTGATGTGGTTCATGGTATAGAGCATTATCTATTTGAAAATGTTATAGAAGAAATTAAAGAAAAATATAATGTTTTTGAGGATGTAGAGCTTTCTGAAGATGCATTAGAAGAAATCATCGTCAAGTTTAAAAAGATATTTAAACAACATATAGGTGAAAATTTCCCCGAGGATCCCAAGGAGCAGTTGATTCAAGCTATCAAAGCTGTATTTAATTCCTGGAATAACCAGAGAGCAAAGGTGTATAGAAAGATTAACGATATTCCCGACGACCTTGGAACAGCTGTCAACGTTCAATCCATGGTTTTTGGCAATATGGGTGATGATTCAGGGACTGGTGTAGCATTTACCAGGGATCCTTCAACAGGGGAAAAGAAATTATATGGTGAATTTTTAATGAATGCTCAGGGAGAAGATGTTGTCGCTGGAATCAGGACACCAAAATCCATTGAAGAATTAAAAAATATACTCCCTGAAGTCTATGATCAGTTTATTGAAGTTTATGAAAAACTGGAAAATCATTATAGAAATATGCAGGATATAGAGTTTACTGTAGAAAGGAAAAAATTATATCTTTTGCAAACAAGAAGTGGAAAAAGAACAGCTAAGGCAGCGGTAAAAATTGCTGTAGATATGGTTAAGGAAGGTTTGATCGATAAAGATGAAGCCCTATCCAGGGTAGAACCACAACATATAGCTCAATTGCTGCATCCTCAGATCAATACAGATAAAAGGCTTGATATTATAGCCAAGGGACTTCCTGCTTCTCCGGGGGCTGCTTCAGGACAGATTGTATTTGACCCCAACGAGGCAGAAAGAAAAAAAGAGAATGGTGAAAATACTGTCCTTGTAAGGCCTGAAACAACTCCAGATGACATTCATGGCATAGTAGCCTCTGAAGGAGTTTTGACCAGCAGAGGCGGCATGACAAGTCATGCCGCTGTTGTAGCCAGGGGAATGGGCAAACCATGTGTCAGCGGTTGTGATTCCATCAATATTGATTTGAATAAAGGGACTGTACATGCTGACAATGAGATATTAAAACAAGGTGATATTATTTCCATAGATGGTGCTACGGG
The DNA here is from genome assembly GCA_964498995.1 of uncultured Clostridia bacterium. GTDB lineage: Bacteria > Bacillota > Natranaerobiia > Natranaerobiales > Natranaerofabaceae > Natranaerofaba. Next base: position 53,666 of record CAZCIZ010000006.1, read on the forward strand.
TAATGTGATCAAAGGAGAAGTTGAAATGATGGACCCGGAACTAGGAGGAGAGTTTAAGGAAATCCTAGACTGGGCAGATGAAATGAGGAATCTTTTAATTTGGGCAAATGCTGACACACCTGAAGATGCTAAGAAAGCCAGAAATTTTGGCGCGGAAGGTATAGGTTTATGCAGGACTGAGCACATGTTCATGGCCCAGGATAGGATTCCAAAAGTCAGGCGGATGATCATGTCTGAATCTGAAGAGGAACGTAAAGAGGCATTAGAAGCTTTGCTGCCTCTACAGGAAGATGATTTTTATGAAATTTTAAAAGTCATGGACGGCTTGTCTACTACTATTAGATTGTTAGATCCGCCACTACATGAGTTTCTACCTAATTCTAGAGACTTAGCGTGTGAGATAGAAGGTATGAAAATCCAAAGTAAGGATGAAAAAACTATTCTGGAAAAAGAGGAGTTTTTAAAAGCTGTAGATGCCCTTGAAGAATCCAACCCCATGTTGGGACTCAGAGGCTGTAGATTGGGACTTATGTATCCTGAAATTTATGTGACCCAGACAAAGGCAATAATTAAAGCTATGCTGAGGCTAAAAGAAGAAGGCTGTAATCCTCGTCCGGAAATAATGATTCCCCTAGTCGGTCATGCTAAAGAATTGTCTAATATGAGGGAAATATTAGAAGAGGCTATAAAGGAAGAAGAGGAAAACAGGGGGGTGTCCCTGGAGATTCCCATTGGAACCATGATTGAGCTTCCAAGAGCTTGTGTTACAGCGGATGAAATCTGTGAGCATGCTGACTTCTTCTCTTTTGGTACTAATGACTTGACCCAGACAACTTTTGGTTACAGCAGAGATGACGCAGAAGGTAAGTTTTTACACTATTACATTCAACAGAATTTATTGGATAAGAACCCCTTTTCAGTCTTGGATCAATCAGGGGTTGGTGAGCTTATAGGCTTAGCAGTAGACAAGGCTTTAAATAAAAAACCTGGATTGAAGATTGGTGTTTGTGGTGAGCATGGAGGAGATCCAAGTTCTATTCATTTTTTCAATGAGCTAGAGCTAAACTATGTAAGCTGTTCACCTTATAGGGTCCCAGTTGCTCGTTTCGCCGCCGCTAGAGCGGTTTTAAACCAAGGATAAAAAATATTATATCCCCGACTGTTAGTTGTTGGTGGTACTAACTTCCCATGTTTTGCCTTTCAGACCACAACAATAATGAAAATAACTGATTTATTTTACCGCAGCAGTATTTCGAGATGAGATTAAGTTTTTATTATTAATACATCTTGGAGAGGAGCCAGGAAAGGTACATGAAGTTTAATAAATAAACCTTTTGGATTTTCTCTTAAATTGCTTGCTAAATACCATAAGCGAACTTTTGATTTGGACGATTTTGCAAATCCTTGTGAGCGTTGGTATTTAGCAAGCAATCTATCAATAAAATTCAAGTGTTTACGATTAAACTTCGTAGACCCTATTAAAAGAGGTTACTTATAAATTCTGTTACCGTGTTCCAAATGCCTGAAAAGAAGTTGGATATACCTCTAAAGATTTTTCCAAAAAAACCTAGTTCATCTATATCTTCAGCAGCTTCTAAATCTACGCTGCCTATTAAACTGTCATCTTCATATATTTCTAATTCCCCTAAAATTTCGCCTTTATTTACAGGAGCTTGAATATCTTCTTTATGAACAAGGTTTTCTTCAAAATCTGAAGTATCATCTGCCTTAGAAATTACCGACAAATCCTTACTTGTATTTAGCGAGACAAATCTTTCGGTTCCCTCAACAACAGGAGCTTCTCCAATTTCACTGCCTTGTTCGTAGATATTGTGTTTCTGGTAATTGTCAAAACCGTAATCTAGAAGGTTTTTGGCGTTTTCAAATCTCGTTGGCTCGTCAGGTGCTTTCATAACAACAGCAACCAACCTCATATCACCTCTCTCGGCTGTGCCAACGAAGGAATAGCCTGAATCCTGGGTTCTGCCGGTTTTTAATCCATCTGCTCCCTCGTATTCATACCTCTTATCAGGTAGTAGCAAATTGCGATTTGATTGAGTGATATCATTAAAGGTGAACTCAGGGATGCTTTCTAGTTCTAAGATTTTAGGAGTGTTATTGATGGCATACTTTGAAAGAAAAGCTACATCTTTTGCTGACATGTATTGATCAGGATCATCTAGGCCATGAGGGTTTGCAAAGCTTGTATTATCTAGGCCTATTTCATCGGCTTTTTCATTCATGGCATTGACGAAGCTATTCACAGAGCCATGCATGTGTTCTGCTAGAGCCAAACAACCATCGTTGGCTGACACTACCGCAATTCCTGTTAAAATATCTTCCAACTTAACTTCTTGTCCCACCCTATCAAAACCCATTACACTCTGGGTACCATCAAAAGGAATTCGAGCGTTTTCACTAATTGTAACCTTTTCTTCTAAATCTAACTCCTCTTCTTCTAATGCTTCTAGAGCCAAGACCAAGGTCATTATTTTGGTGATACTTGCTGGAGCCATGGGCTCTTCTGAATTATTTTCGTATACTACTTGACCGGTATTGGTCTCTAGCAAAAAAACCGCTTCAGCATCATAGTCAATGGTATTGGCGTACAAAATATTGTGAGATGGGGCAATTAAAATTGAAATAATAAACATAAGGATTAAGCTTAAAGTTGCTTTTTTGATCAATTTATCTACCTCCCGTAATTAATTGTTTAGGGTTAAGCTTTATAATATAGCAGGAAATTTAAATTTGAAATAGTATATATTAGATAAAGCGAAGCATATATTTAATATTTCATCAAGATCTTAATTTCCTAATCCATTATAACATTTTTTATCATGAAAGCGAGGGTAATTATGAACAATAAAATTTTGGTAGTCGATGATGAGGAAAGAGTTTTAGAAATAGTAGAACTGTATTTGAAAAAAGATGGATATGAGATCTACACAGCGATAGATGGTGAAGACGCGATTAAAAAGACAAAAGAAATAGAACCGGTGCTGATAATCTTGGATATTATGCTGCCCAAAATTGACGGTTGGGATGTATGTAAGGAGATAAGAAAAAGCATGTCTGTTCCTATTCTCATGTTGACTGCTAAAGGTGAAGAGTTTGATCGTGTCCTGGGCCTAGAACTAGGAGCGGATGATTACTTGACCAAGCCTTTTAGTCCTAGAGAACTTGTAGCAAGGGTGAAAGCAATCCTTCGGAGAGCACCTGAAGAATCAAAAAGAGATGATTCCATGTCTTTAGAATTTCCCGGTTTAAAGATCGATTATTCTTCTAGGGAAGTATTTTTGAATGAGGAAAAGGTGGTTTTGACTCCCAAGGAATTCGAACTATTGTGGTATCTTGCCAAAAATAAAGATAAAGTATTCACTAGGGAAGAGTTGTTAAAGGACGTGTGGAGTTACGAACATTATGGAGACCTGCGAACGGTGGACACCCATGTTAAAAGATTACGAGAAAAACTTGTTTCAACAGAAGAAAAGCCTAAATTTAATGTCAAGACAATCTGGGGAGTGGGATACAAATTTGAGGTGGAAGATTGATGTTTAAAAATCTATTTTCTAAGTTGTTTTCTACCTACCTGGTTATAACCATTTTGACCTTGGTCATAGTTGGAGGATTTTTGTTCAATGTATTTGAAGAAATGTATTTTGATAGTAAAACCAAGGAGCTAGAAAGCCAGGCACAGAATGTTGCCGATCTAATTAATGAATATTTCGAAGACACAGCAAATAGAACTGCCATTGAAAAGGAGTTAAATTCCATCGATGACTTTTTGGATGCCAAGGTTTGGGTGATAGATGCTCAGGGTGAAATAATTGCCTACACCAGAAGAAGAGCTCTTCAAGATGACTTTACAATCAACCAATCAAATAAAGAATTAGTTTTAAACAATGAAAGTGTTGTTGAAAGAGGGTACCATCCTAGCTTTGATGATGTCATGCTTACCGTGGCAGTACCTATAAATATTAGCGATTATGGAACAAATAACAAGGCTGATGGAGCAGTATTCATGCATGCACCTGTGGTAGGTTTTATGGCAACAATAAGTCAAAAACGTCAGTTTATTTTCTATGCTGCTGGAATTGCAATTTTATGTTCTATGGTTGCGGCATATTTTTTGTCTAGGTCTATATCGAAACCGTTGTTTAAAATGAATAGGGCAGCAATGGAGATGGCAGACGGTAACTTTGATTTCAGAGTCCCCGTAAAATCACGTGACGAAGTAGGGCAGCTTAGCGGGACTTTTAACCATCTGGCTGAAAAATTACAGATGACCGTAGAAGAACTTCAACAGGAAAAGGAGAAACTTGAAAGCATCTTGAATGGCATGGGTGAAGGGGTACTAGCTGTAGATATTAATGGGGAGATCTTAATGACAAACAACCTAGCCTATGAGCTTTTGAGTTTTTATTTTCACGAAAGCAAACTTTCTTTGCCTTCTCTCCAAGAGGCGTTTCCAAAAGTCATGGAAGAGGGGGAAACCTTGGAAAAAGAGTTAAATCTAGATGATGAGAGGACGATTTTTATGGTAGTTACTCCCCTACAGAGGGAGAATGGGGATATATGGGGTGGTGTGGCTGTTTTAAGGGACGTTACCGAGATCAGGAGGCTAGAGAATATAAGAAGAGATTTCGTAGCTAATGTAAGTCATGAGCTACGAACCCCTTTGACTAGTATCAGGGGCTTTTTAGAAGCTTTAATAGATGGGTTGGTGACGGATGAAGAGACGGAGAAACGGTATTTACAAATAATAATGGATGAGGCATTAAGACTTGATAGGCTGATAAAAGACCTCCTTGACCTTTCCAAAATCGAATCAGAAAAGTTTGAGCTTGAATTTGAACCAGTGGAACTTGAAAACCTGGTTGAAGAAGTTCGAAGTAAACTAATGCCCCAAATTGAAGAGAAAAATATTCGATTGGTAAAAGAGATACCTTCTACGGTTCCAAAGGTATGGGCCAATAAGGATAGAATCTCCCAAGTTATCATGAATTTACTCGATAATGCTATATCATTTAGTTATGAAGGAGGGGAAGTTAGGCTTGGCGCAAGATATCTTGACAAGGAAGAAATGGTAGAAGTTTATTTCAGTGATAATGGTAGAGGGATCCCTGACGAAGAACTCGACAAAATTTGGCAGAGGTTTCATAAAGTGGAAAAATCCCGCAATAGGAGCTATAGCGGTGAAGGTACAGGCCTCGGCCTTTCAATAGTTAAGCATCTGGTGGAAAGCCATGGCGGGAGTGTTAATGTGAAAAGCAGATACGGCCAAGGCTCAGTTTTTAGATTTACATTAAAGGTTGCAGGGTAAATCCAAAGAATAAATTTTTAAATAGTGCAGGTTTTTTTTAATATAACAAGAAATTGGTAATATGGTAATAAACATTTAGGAGGAGTAAGATTTGAATATTCGAGAAAGGGTGCAAAAGCAAGAAGAGGATTTTTTGTGGGAAAAAGCTGTATTGTCTAAAAACACAAAAGGTCGTAGATTCTATGAGAAAGAGTGTGAGATAAGAACGCCTTTTCAAAGGGATAGGGATAGAATTATCCACAGTAAAGCATTTAGGAGATTAAAACACAAAACTCAGGTATTTATATCTCCTGAAGGAGATCACTATAGAACCAGGCTGACCCATACTTTGGAAGTTGCACAGATTTCTAGGACAGTGGCTAAAGCCCTTTCTCTGAATGAAGACCTAACAGAAGCAATCGCCCTGGGACATGACTTGGGTCATACACCTTTTGGACATGCTGGGGAAGAAGTTTTAGACGAAATCCTGACAGATGGTTTTAAACACAATGAACAGAGCTTGAGAGTGGTGGATATACTCGAAAATGAGGATGATTATGACGAGAGGGGCCTTAATTTAAATTTTGAAGTTAGAGATGGGATCAAAAATCATTCTGGTGGTTATAGGCCGTCAACCATGGAGGGTAAAATAGTAAAAATATGTGATAGGATCGCCTATATAAACCATGATGTAGATGATGCCATTAGAGGTGGGATAATAAATGAAAGTGACCTGCCCGGAGATGGTTATCCTGTAAATTCTAGGGAAAGAATCAACATGATGGTAATAGATCTGATCGCTGAAAGTAGAAAAAAACAGGATATATGCATGAGTCCTTCCATGGCAAGGTATACAGATGATTTAAGAAAATTTTTATTTGAAAACGTTTATATTGGATCCAAGGCAAAGGCTGAAGAAAACAAGGCAAAGATGATTATAAAAACATTATTTAACCATTTTATGGAGAATAAAAAAAACCTTCCAACTTCATTGCGGTCTAGAAGGTGGAACGATAATCAAGAACGGATAGTTTGCGATTATATTGCTGGTATGACGGACCGTTATATCATAGGATTGTATAAAGAGTTATTTGTTCCGCGCCCATGGAGATTCAGGAAAGAAGAATAAAATTAAAAAAATGGTATATACTACCTTATACTTGTGACAGTTATTACTAATAAATAAAATTTTAAAAGATTTTATGATTAAGGAGGATTTTTGAACTAGTTAAAGAATACCATATACTTGTATACTAATTAGTAAGAAAATAAACTTTAATTTTATTGCTGCAGTATATTCCGATACTTAAAAGTTTTTATTAATACATCTAAGAATCGGGTACACGAAGTTTAATCGTAAATA
>CAZCIZ010000007.1:0-58644 GCA_964498995.1 uncultured Clostridia bacterium
GCAAGCAATTTAAGAGAAAATCCAAAAGGTTTGCTTATTAAACTTCGTGTACCTTCCCTACCGAGATGTGATGTATTAATAATAAAAACTTAAACTTATCTCCATATACTGCTGCAGTAAAATAAAACAGTTATTTTCATTCTGGTTGTGGTGTGAAAGGCAAAACATAGGAAGTTAGTAATTAAAAAAGGGGATACTGGATATGCATTTTATAGATAATATAATCGAAAAGAAAAAGAGTTGGCTTTTAATTTCAGCTGTCATTATAATTCTGACATTGTTGATGTTTTTGATCAGAGGGCTTAATTTTGGAATCGATTTTACCGGAGGGACGATAATACATTTAGAGGTTGGTCAGGATTTTGAAACTGAAGAGATAAGAAATGTACTTGCAGGTTATGGTTTAGAAGATAGTGTCATTCAGGATGCTGGTGGAGATGGAGAGGACAGTGAAGTCGTAATCAGGACCGTTTCCCTTGATGATGCTACAATCAATGATGTAGTAACAGATATGCAAGAAGAGTTTTCTGCCATGCCTGATGATCCTATCCTAAGAAGTAATAGTGTGGGCGGTATTATAGGAGCAGAATTAAGACAACAAGCTTTTATAGCCCTGGGAATAGCTGTTGTTGCTATAATCCTCTATATTACCTTCAGATTTGAATACAACTTTGCATTAGCTGCAATAACAGCCCTTGTAAATGACGTGTTCTTTGTACTGTTGTTATTTTCTATCTTACAATTTGAAATAAACGAACCCTTCATAGCTGCTCTTTTGACAATTATGGGCTACTCTATCAATGACACCATTGTGATTTTTGACAGAATCAGGGAGAATCGGAGCCTTTATAAAAATTACAAGGAAGAAGAAGTGGTAAGCATGAGTCTAAAAAGAACTATAACCCGGTCTATCAATACTTCCCTTACGACTTTGATCGTATTGACTAGCTTGTTTGTTTTTGGAGGAGTTACCATCAGGCCTTTTGTAGCAGCACTTCTGTTTGGGGTTTTAATTGGTACCTATTCTTCAATATTCATAGCTCCAAATGCCTGGTTACTTTTACAGAAAAGGCAGAAGGCAAAAAAACAATTTAGCCCCAAGGAAGAACCAGAACAAGGTGTGTGAGATTTACCAAAATTTATTTTATGAGGGGAGCCATAGGTTTTGCAGTTAAAAAGACCGGAGAATAGCTGGAAATTAATCAAGCGGGATCAAATAGAAGCAGATAATATAACTCAATATGAGGAGATAGCTAAGGAATACGGCTTTTCTAAAGTGTTGCTTAAACTAATGCTGAATCGTAAAATAACTGAACCAGAAGAGATGGAATTTTTCTTAAACCCTACTTGGGATAACTTACATGATCCTTTCCAGATAAATGATATGGACAAGGGTGCCAGTAGATTACTGAAAGCTATAGATACTAGGGAAAAAATTTTGATTTATGGGGATTATGATGTTGATGGTGTTACGGCTGTAGTCTTGTTATATGATTTTATTGAACAAAAAGGTGGTAAAGTTGAATATATTATCCCAGATAGGTTTGAAGAAGGGTATGGTCTGTCTTTAGAAACATTGACCAGGCTTCAATTTACCCCCGATCTAATAATTACTGTGGATTGTGGGATAAATTCTGTTTTAGAGGTTTCTGAACTGGCCAAGGAAGGAATAGATTTTATCATCACTGACCATCATGAACAACTTGATAGTCTCCCGCCTGCCTGGGCGGTAATCAATCCCAAACGAGATGATTCAAAGTATCCTTTTAAAGAGTTGAGCGGTGTAGGAGTTGTATTTAAACTGGTTTGGGCTTGTATGATGCATCAAGGAGAAGACTCTCTCAAGGAAAGCTTGAGGAAGTATTTAGACCTGGTTGCCCTGGGCACCATAGCTGATCTTGTTCCCCTGGTGGATGAAAACAGGTTCTTTGTTATGAAAGGGTTAGCAGATTTTGGGGCAAATAGATTGGGACTTAAGGCTCTGAATGAGGAATCCGGCTTAACCGATAAAGATATAAATGTCGGTAATATTGCTTTTATGGTTGCTCCTAGAATTAATGCCGCAGGAAGACTGGACACTGCTGGTAAAGCGGTAGAATTGTTATTGGAGTCTAATTCTTTAGAAAAAGCAAGGCAATTGGCAAAGGAGCTTTCTAAGGAAAATAAGGATCGCCAGGAACTAGAAAAAGAGGTGTATGAGGAGGCTAAGAAGGAGATAATCGAAAGGGGATATTTAGATACCGACAAAGTGTTGGTTCTAGCTAAAGAAGGATGGCATGAGGGTGTTATAGGAATAGCTGCTTCCAAACTGGTAGAAGAGTTTTACCGGCCTGTCATATTATTATCCACTCAAGAAGGTGAAGCCAAGGGGTCTTGTCGAAGTATACCAAGTTTTGATATGATAACAGGGCTAAGCAGATGTCATGATTGTTTGTCTAAATATGGCGGTCATACCATGGCAGCAGGGCTAACTATTGAGGTTGAAAAGATTGATTCTTTTAGAAAAAAGATAAATGAGCATGCTTTTAATGAACTTTCCGTTGAAGATTTGACTCCATCTATCAATATTGATATTGACTTGCCATCTAGTCGGATAACATATGAGCTTGCAAAGGAACTTGATCTCCTTGCACCCTATGGAATTGGTAATCCAAAGCCCGTAATAAGTTCTGTTTTTTTTCTGGATAATTTAAGAAAAGTAGGCCAGGAAAAAGAGCATATCAAGCTCTCCTTTTATGATGGTGAATCTTACTATAACGGTATCTGGTTTAACGGTACCAGTAGGCTACCGTTTATCAGGAAAGAAGCACCTGTAAAAGTGGCTTTTAACCTGAGTACAAATGAGTATAGAGGGGAATCTTATCTTGATTTACAAGTAAAGGATATAAAACAGGAGGAAGTAGAAAGCTGCACTATAGATTATAGAAATTTAAATAAAAAAAGTTTTCTAAACAGATTCAAAAAAAATGGAACGGTACTTGTTAATACTTTAAATCATAAAAAAATCCTTGATGCTGAGCCGGGGATAGGGGATAGGTATGATATAATCAGATTTAGCAGGGCATTTCAGGAACATGAAGGCAATTATTGTAAAGACAATAACTTGATCTTGTTTGATCTGCCTTATGATGGAGAGGCTATAAAGGAAATCATAGATAGGTTGTCAGTCAGCCAGGTTTATTTATTGTATTCCCGTGAAGATAAAGACAGGAATGGGTTCCTTTGGCAGTCAACCATCCCAACAAGAGTCAAGATTGACTTTATCTACAATAAATTATCTAACCTTGATGATAATGGAAGGTTAGAAGAGGGTAAAATAAATGATTCTTACAATGCAGGTTTTTTTGGAAATGTAACCTGGAGGCTGATTTCAAAGTGTCTGGATATTTTAATAGAACTTGAATTATTAAAAACTGAAAAAAGCAATTACATATTAGAAACTGGCCTTGATACACTGAGTGAAAGGATGAATTTAAACACTTCGAAAACCTATATGGAAGAAGTGAACAGGTTGAATAAGATCAAATGGTGGGAAAATTTTTTCCTTAGTTCTAACCCTGCAGTGATTTACCAGTTTCTTTTTGATAATTTGGATAAAGAATTTTTGTAACTTGAAAAGGGATGATCCCATGACTGTTAAGAAATATCGGCGTTTAAAAAGAAAAATCAAAAAAAATTATACTACAGAACCCAACATAAATATACTGGATCAGGCTTATGAGTTTGCCGAAACAGCTCATAGTGGGCAAAAAAGGGTTTCAGGGATAGATTATATCTATCATCCCCTTGAAGTTGCATTTATCTTGGCTGAGCTAGAGCTAGACCTTCCTACGGTAAGCGCCGGCATACTACATGACGTAATAGAAGATACACAGGTTACCAGGGAAGAAGTAGAAGCAGAATTTGGAGAAGAAATAGCCCTTTTGGTTGACGGAGTTACTAAGCTTAGCAAGATTGAATTTAAAACCAAGGAAGAAAGACAGGCAGAGAACTTGAGAAAGATGTTTTTGGCAATGGCTGAGGATATCAGGGTAATCCTTATAAAGCTTGCAGACAGAACTCATAATATGCGAACCCTTGATCACCTACCCAAAAGAAAACAAAAACAAATTGCCAAGGAAACCCTTGAGATTTATGCTCCCCTTGCACACAGGCTTGGTATTTCCAAGATAAAATGGGAGCTTGAAGACAAAGCCTTTCGTTACTTAGAACCTAAACAATACTTTTACCTTGCCCGTCAGATAGCGCATAAGAGACAATCAAGGGAAGAATATTTAAAGAGAATTCAGGGCATTTTGGAAGAGAAATTGGATGAATTGGGTATAGAAGGAGAAATACAAGGGCGTCCCAAGCATTTGTATAGCATATATACAAAGATGAAGCGCCAAGAGAAAGAGCTAGACGAGATCTATGATTTGACTGCTGTTAGAATAATAGTAAATAATATCAAGGAATGTTATGAAGTCCTTGGAGCTCTTCATAACATGTGGAAGCCTGTCCCAGGAAGGTTTAAGGACTATATTGCTGTACCTAAACCAAATATGTACCAGTCTCTTCACACAACCTTGATCTGTCCTGAAGGACAACTTTTGGAAATTCAAATTAGGACCTGGGAAATGCATAGGATTGCTGAATATGGGATTGCAGCCCACTGGCTGTATAAAGAATCCCAGCAAGGGGATCAAAAATTTGAGGAAAAACTGTCCTGGTTGAGACAGCTTTTGGAATGGCAAAAGGATATGAAGGACTCAAAGGAATTTATGGAAAATTTAAAGATGGATTTCTTTTCAGATGAAGTTTTTGTCTTTACTCCCAATGGGGATGTTTTGAACCTTCCTTTGGGCTCTACTCCTCTTGATTTTGCCTATAGAATCCATACAGAAGTTGGAAATACCTGCATGGGGGCTAAAGTAAATGAAAGAATTGTTCCCCTAAATTATCAATTAAAAAACGGTGATATTGTGGAAATATTAACCTCAAAACAGGCTACCCCAAGCAGGGACTGGCTAAATATTGTGAAATCATCCCAGGCAAAAAATAAAATCAGGCAATGGTTTAAACGGGAAAAACGGGATGAAAATATTCAAAAAGGTAAAGAAATGTTGGAAAAGGAGCTAAAAAGGCTTAACTATTCACCTTCAAAAATGCTAAAGGAATCTTATTTGAATGAAATTGGAAGCAAGTATAACTTTAAGTCCTATGAAGATGTTTTAGCAGCTGTTGGATATGGAGGAATTACAGTAAATTATGTAATCGGAAAGCTAGAGGAAGTTGTAGATTCCAAAAAAGAGGAAGGAAAGAAAAAAGAAGAGTCGGAAGAAGAAGCTATCCAAAATGTCCTCACAGATGAAAAGCCAAGAAGAAAGACCCAAAATTGTGTTTCGGTGGAAGGGCTTGATAATATTGTAACCAGGTTTGCCAAGTGTTGTTGTCCCTTGCCGGGGGAAGAAATTGTAGGTTTTATTACCAGGGGTAAGGGTATATCAGTCCACAAGAAAAGTTGTCCCAATGCTAAAAACAGATTGGAGAATAATGAAGCTACAGTACCGGTGCAATGGGATTCTGAAGATGAAGATGGAAATTTTCCCGTGGATATAATGATCTTTTCAATGGACCGTCCAAATCTAATCAGAGATATTATGGATACTTTAGGAGGCATAAAAGTATCTGTGACAGAAATGCAAGCAAAGTCCAACAGCAATGGAGCGGCTACTGTAAGTTTAACAGTCATTGTTAAGAACCATTCTCATTTACAATTTATTATAGATAAAGTTAGCGAAGTCAAAAATGTTTATAAGGTGCAAAGAAATATGCCTTGAGGGGGGCTTCAAAGACAGGAGGTTATATTTTGAGAGCAGTAGTTCAAAGGGTTAAAAGATCTTCAGTAATGGTTGAAAACGAAACCACGGGAGAAATTCAAGCAGGATTGAATGTACTCCTTGGAGTAGAAGAAGGTGATGGAGAAGAGGATGTTGATTATCTGGCAGACAAAATAGTTAACTTGAGGATTTTTGAAGATGACTCTGGTAGAATGAATCTATCGGCCTTAGATACTGGTGGGGATTTGCTAGTAGTAAGTCAATTCACATTGTTGGGTGATTGTAGGAAAGGTAGAAGGCCGAATTTTACCAGGGCATCCTCCCCTGATCAATCAGAGATTTTATACAAGAGGTTTTGTGACAAAGTTAGGGAAAAATACGGTTTAAAGGTTCAAACAGGAGTATTTAAAGAGTATATGGAAGTTGAAATCGTAAATGATGGTCCTGTGACATTACTTTTGGATAGTAAGAAAAATTTCTAAAACAAGGAGTGGTAGTTATGATTATCAAGAGAATTATGGCAGGTCCCCTTGGGGCGAACTGCTATGTTATTGGTTGTCCTGAAACAAAAGAAGGTGGTGTGATAGACCCGGGTGGAAGTGATAGGGAAATCATTGAAGAGATAGAATCGGAAAGTCTGGAGGTAAAATGGGTTATAAATACTCATGCCCACAGTGATCATATTGCTGGAAATGACTTCGTCCTTAAAGAAACCGGTGCAAAACTTGCTATTCATGAGAATGATGTTAAATTTTTACTGGACCCAAATTTAAACCTTTCTGCTTTTACAGGGGGGAGGATTTCCGGTCCTGAACCCGATTGGAAACTTGTTCATGGTGATGTGATAGAAATTGGCAATCTAGGATTTAAGGTTCTACATACTCCTGGACATTCGCCAGGTTGTATATGCCTTCATAATGACAAGATATTATTTTCTGGTGATACAATTTTTAGAGAGGGGATCGGGAGGCCTGATCTTCCGGGTGGAGATCAGAAAACTTTAATCAACTCCATAAAGTGGTGTTTAGAAGAGCTAGACGATGAAACCACCATATATCCAGGCCATGGGGAAAAGACAAGTGTCAAACATGAAAAGGCCAATAACCCTTTTTTGATGTTTTAATTTCCGGTGTTATGCCGGCCAAGATAAGTATCGCAGCGGAGGAGGATAAATAATGTTGACAAAAGCTCCTAGAGGTACCAGGGATATATTACCTGAAGAGAGTTTTAAATGGCAGTATTTTGAAAAAATAGCAATCAATGTTGCTAAGTCTTATGGGTTTGAAGAATTGCGCATACCGGTTTTTGAACACACCGATCTTTTTGCTAGGGGTGTGGGAGAAAGTACTGATATTGTTAACAAGCAAATGTATACTTTTGAAGATAAGGGAGGAAGAAGTCTAACCCTAAGGCCTGAAGGAACAGCTTCAACGGTCAGGTCTTTTATTGAACACAAGATGTTCAATCTGCCTCAGCCAGTTAAAATGTATTATCTCGGACCTATGTTTAGGTATGAGAATCCTCAAGCTGGAAGGTACAGGCAATTCCATCAGTTTGGAGTAGAATTATTTGGAACCTTAGCCCCGGAAGCCGATGTGGAAGTGATAATTTTATGCTTGAAGATATTCGAGAGTTTGGGATTAAAAAATCTCAAGCTGGAGATAAACAGTGTAGGGTGTCCTTCTTGCAGAGTAGGGTTTCAAGAAGACTTGAAACAGTATCTAGGTAGAAACCTAAAGGACCTGTGTTCTGATTGCCGTCAAAGGTATGATCAAAATCCCATGAGAATTCTTGATTGTAAAAATGAAAAATGCAATGATTTGTTAGGTCGGGATATGCCCCTGTTAATGGAAAACTTGTGCCAAGAGTGTAGTGATCACTTTGAAAAAGTAAAGGAAATGCTTACATATGCAGGGGAAAGTTATGAGATAAACCCCAGAATGGTGAGAGGTTTAGACTATTATACTAAAACAGCATTTGAGATTATAGCTTCGGACATAGGTGCTCAGAGCTCTATCGGGGGCGGAGGAAGGTACGATGGCCTAGTGGAAGAATGTGGTGGCCCAAGTACCCCGGCGGTAGGATTTGCCCTTGGGATTGAGCGGATTTTACTCACCATGGAAAAACAAGGAGTTGAATTTTCGGACCGAGATAGTGTAGACTATTATTTGGTCCATGGTGGAGAAGAAGCTAAAAAAGAATGTTTTAAACTTTTAAATGAAATCAGAAGTAAGGGTCGTAGTGCTTTGATGGATTTTGAAGATAAGAGCTTTAGGGCTCAGTTTAAAAAAGCTGATAAATTAAATGCATCTTATAGCGTTATTATCGGGGAAGATGAATTAAAGAGGGGGAAAATATTGCTTAGGAATATGGAAGATGGCAAACAAGAAGAATTTACCTCGGAGGAGTTTATCCAGGTGGTTAGCTAATATATTCAATGATTCAATTACTTGGGAGGTTAAAGCATGCAAAGAAGTCATTATTGTGGAGAGTTGACAACAAAGGATATAGGCAAAAATGTTAAGCTAATGGGTTGGACGGATAACAGAAGGGATCATGGAAAGCTTATTTTTATAGACTTGAGAGATCTTAGTGGCTTAGTCCAGGTTGTCTGTGATTTTGAAACCAATAAAGAAGCGTTGGAAATAGCAGACTCCATAAGGAGTGAGTATGTTTTATTTGTTTATGGAAAAGTACAGGCAAGAAGCGAAGAAACCGTCAACCCGGATCTAGCCACTGGAGAAATTGAGGTAATAAGTGAGAGGATTGAGATTTTAAACCCTTCTAAAACGCCTCCATTTTTAATAGAGGATAATATAGACACTGATGAAAATTTGAGATTAGAATATAGGTACTTGGATTTAAGACGGGGTGACATGCAAAGAAAGCTTAAATTAAGACATAGAGTGGTTAAGGCTATGAGAGATTATCTTGATCATGAGGGCTTTTTGGAAATAGAGACACCTGTTCTTACAAAAAGTACTCCTGAAGGGGCTAGGGATTTTTTGGTACCGAGCAGACTTCAGGAAAGCAAATTCTATGCTCTGCCCCAGTCCCCACAGCTGTTTAAGCAGCTTTTGATGGTTTCCGGATTTGAGCGTTACTTTCAGATCGCAAGGTGTTTTAGAGACGAGGATTTGAGGGCGGATAGACAGCCTGAATTTACCCAATTGGATATGGAGCTGTCCTTTGTCGATCAGGAAGATTTGATTAACCTGGTGGAAGAAATGGTCGCTTATATTTATGAAAAGTCTTTAGGGATCGAGATAAACACTCCCTTTAATAGACTCACTTACAAAGGAGCTATTTCTAAATACGGCACTGATGCACCAGACCTAAGATTTGGCATGGAACTTCATGATGTTAGTGAAGTTGTTAAAAACAGTGAATTCAAGGTGTTTAAAACTGCTGTAGAGAAGAAAGGGATCGTAAAAGGAATCGTTGTGCCGGGGGGAGGAAGTTTTAGCAGAAAGGATTTAGATGATTTAACTGAATATGTGACTAACTTTGGTGCTAAAGGGCTTGCATGGATGATAATTGAAGAGGATGAAGTTAAAAGTCCAATAGCTAAATTTTTCAGTGATGAAGAATTAGAGAATCTCAAGGATAAAATGAACCCAGCGCCAGGGGATTTACTGCTATTTGTAGCTGATAGCAATAGAATCGTCAATGATACCTTGTCCAACCTAAGGCATCACCTTGCCGATAGACTAGATATGATACCAGATGATAAAAACGAATTTTGCTGGATTGTTGATTTTCCCCTGCTAGAATATGATCCTGATGAAAAAAGATATAAAGCTGCTCATCATCCTTTTACCTCACCTTTTGAAAATGATCTTGAAGCTTTTGAACAAGAACCTGAAAAGATTAGAGCAAAAGCTTATGATCTGGTATTAAATGGGGTGGAAATAGGAGGAGGAAGTATAAGAAATCACAACAGACAGGTTCAGGAAAAGATGTTTGAGATCCTTGGGATAGATAAGGAAGAAGCTAAAGAGAAATTTGGCTTCTTACTAGAAGCCTTAGAATACGGCGCCCCACCTCATGGAGGGATAGCCTTTGGCTTAGATAGAATGATTATGTTGATGGCAGGAGCGAAAAGTATAAGAGAAGTGGTTGCTTTTCCAAAGACAGCTAATGCAAGTTGTTTGTTGACCGGTGCGCCGAGTGAAGTTGAAAAGCAGCAATTAAAAGAACTGAATCTCTCTTTAAGGCCCAGCAGTGATGAGAAGAATATTTGATTTATGAGGCCTTATATGTTAAGATTAACTTGAAAACACTAAAAACAGAGTAAAAGGTCCCTGCTGTGCCCGTGTTATTCGTAATGTTTTGACCCAACACCACCGACAATGGGAGCCTCGGCTCTGCTCGTGGAGTATATGCCTCCCGAAGGACATACAAAGCGAGCAGGAGGGCACCCACTTAAAGAAAAGAGGATCAAAACATTCGAGATATACGGCACAGTGGGGTTTTTAATTACTGCAGAAATGTGAGGGTCTAAAAATGGAGGATGAAAGAAATTTAATTATAAATAGACTCAGAAGAATTGAAGGGCAGGTTAAAGGGATACAAAATATGGTTGAAGAAGAAAAAAGTTGCTCGGATATTCTGATGCAGGTTAACGCAGTCAGATCCGCCGTTAACAATGTTGGAACTTTGATCTTAGAAAACCATCTTAAAAACTGTTTAAGTGAAGTAAAATCTGAAGAAGAACAGGATAAGCTTATAAAAGAATTGAGTGAACTTATTTCTAAATATGCAAAATAAGATATTTTGATTATCCAAAGAGAGTTTTAAATTGACCTGAAAAGTAACCTTTTTATAGAAGGTTGCTTTTTTTTGCTTTATTTTAATTTTTTTTGGAAATATTGAAGGATATTGAGGGGAGAAATAGAACTGTATAGGTGGTGGATAGTGGTTATTTAGGGGTAAATAAGGGTGAAAAGTGGTGGATAAGCTATGTTTATGGGTGAATACAACCATTCTATTGACAATAAAGGCAGATTAATAGTTCCTGCTAAGTTTCGAAAAGACTTGGGTGAAAGCTTTGTCTTAACCCGGGGACTTGATAATTGTATTTTTGCTTATCCGCAGAATGAATGGAAACAACTAGAAGAAAAATTAAAGACTCTACCTCTAACGAAAGGGGATGCAAGGGCATTTACCAGGTTTTTCTTATCTGGTGCAACGGAATGCACAATCGATAATCAGGGAAGAATACAGATCCCCGAAAATCTAAGACATCATGCTGGATTGAAAAAAGAAGTGGTGGTAATAGGAGTGTCTAGTAGGGTAGAGATATGGAGTAAAGAATACTGGAAAGATTATCAGAGCGAAGCTGAAAAATCTTTTGAGAATATAGCTGAAGAGATTGTAGATTTTGATATTTAAGCCAGGGGTGATAAATTGGAATATCATACCGGGGTGATGTTGCAAGAAGTTTTAGATATGTTAAAGCCGGAGCCTGGTAGGGTTATGCTGGATTGTACAGTTGGTGGGGCAACTCACTCGAGAGAAATAGCCAAAAGGTTATCTTCAACAGGGACTTTGGTGGCAATAGATAAAGACATTGAGGCTATCGAAGAAGCAAAGGAAAAATTGAAAGATTGTAAGTGCGAAGTAATCCTGAAACAAGCCGATTTTATCAATATGGATAAGGTTTGCTATGAATCGGGAGTAGATAGAGTTGATGGGATATTAATTGACCTGGGCGTTTCTTCCCATCAATTGGACAGGTTAGAAAGGGGATTTAGTTATATGAGTGATGGTCCCTTGGATATGAGAATGGACGTGAGTCAAAAATTTAGTGCAAAAGAACTGGTCAATGAATTGGATGAACAAGAGCTAGCTAAAATCCTCTGGAAGTACGGGGAGGAAAGATGGGCAAAAAATATAGCCCGAAAAATAGTTCAAAAGAGAAAAGTGAAAGAAATAAAAACTACTGGAGAACTAGTTCAGATAATAAAAGAAGCCATCCCCGCTAAGGCTAGAGCTAAAGGCCCACATCCGGCTAAAAGATCTTTTCAAGGGTTTAGGATATATGTCAATGCGGAGCTAGAAAAAATTGCTCCAGCCCTTGAAAAAGGGATGGAACTTTTGAAACCTAAGGGTAGATTAGCGGTTATTAGCTTTCATTCCCTTGAAGATAGGATAGTTAAGAATAAATTTAGAGAATTAGAGCAAGATTGCCGTTGTCCTCCTAAAATACCTGAATGCCGTTGTGATGCTTATTCAGAAGGAAAAATTATAACTAAAAAACCTATTATACCAACTGATGAAGAAATAAATTGCAATCCCAGGGCTAGGAGCGCAAAGTTAAGAGTATTTGAGAAGGAAAGTGTTAATGATTAAGAGGGGTGAAAATATGATTGAGAGATCAGTGGAAAAAACAAAGAAAATGCCTCTTAAAAACCCTTACAAAAACAAAAAGAAGTATCGTAAAAGAAGTCATTTGAGTTCGGTTGAGAAAACTTATCCGATCCCTTTAAGAACATCTCCTAAGGCTCCTGCAGGGTCACCTGTAAAGAAACCCGGTAAGGAACAGGAGCAAAAGAAAGACAGAGGTGTATTAAAAAAACTTCAAAAGAGTAAACCCTATGCTTTGTACCTCTCAATTTTTGCTGCAGCAATCCTGCTAGTAGCCCAGTCAGCTATGGTTGCCCAGTTAAATCATCAGATTATTCAAAAAGAAAATAAGTTGGAGACACTTCAAAATGAAAAAACATATCTGCATATGCAGGTAGTCGAACAAACAACCCCAGAAAGAATAGAAAAAATTGCAGCAGATGAATTAGAAATGAGGAATCCAACGGGCGATGAAATAATAAACATAGAGTAAGCAATATAATACTGGGAGGTCCTGTTTTGGCTGATAAAAAGTACGAAATGCTGACTACAAGAAAACGGCTGGTGCTGCTCTTTTTTGTGATCTTTCTGGCGCTTATATCTTTGCTGGGACGGTTGGGTTGGATTCAACTCATTAGGGGAGGAGAGCTTCACCAGCAGGCGTGGGAGCAGTGGAATAGAAGTATCCCTGTGAGTTCCCCCAGAGGGAAAATTTTGGACAGGAATGGGGCGGTTTTGGTAGGAAGTGTCACCACTGATCGTGTTATAGCTTTGCCAGAACAAATTGAATCTAAGGAAATTGCGGCACAAGAGCTAAGCAGGATACTGGACAATGACTATGAAGAACTAATTGGAATCATTAGCCGGGATGAATCTCAGGTAATAGTAGAAAGAAATATAAGCAGAAGTAAGGGGCAGCATTTAAGAGCTCTTGCGATACCAGGAATTAAAGTTACTACTGAATCTCAAAGGTACTATCCTCATAGAAAGCTAGCTTCTCAAGTACTTGGCTTTGTAGGAGTAGACCAGGGTTGGTCAGGTCTTGAATATCAGTATAATGATGAACTTGCCGGAAAAGAAGGCTGGATGACTTTTCAAGCTGATGCAACTAGAGAAGGAGGCCAGCTTCCCCATGGAGCACAGAAATTTATCCCACCAGAAGAAGGTTTAAATTTGAAGACAACGTTGGATATGAACATACAATATATTGTAGAAAGGGAATTAGATAGGGGAATGGTCGAATATGAACCAGAAAGGGTTATGGCTTTAGCATTGGATCCCAACACAGGTGAAGTTCTAGCCATGGCTGCGAAACCAGATTATTATCCTGGGGAATATGCTGATTATGAAGAAGATAAAAGGAGTATTCCAGTGATAAATAGCACATTTGAACCTGGTTCTACTTTTAAACTTGTGGCCTTGTCTGCCAGTATAGAGGAGAATTTTTATAATCCGGATGAAGGTTTTTACTGCGGTGGATCAATAGATGTAGAGGGTACATCCATCGGTTGTTGGTCTGGGGGGCATGGAGCTATTGATTATTTGGAAGTAGTTTATGGTTCATGTAATCCAGGCTTTGTTACAATGGGTCAAGAATTGGGCAAGGATAAGATGTTGAACTATATAAAAGGATTTGGATTTGACAATAGGACCGGAATTGACTTGCCAGGTGAAACTACCGGGTTGATTTTTACAGAGGAGCAAATGGGCCCAGTTGAACTGGCGACTACATCTTTTGGGCAGGGGGTTTCAGTTACACCAATACAACAAGCTGCGGCAGTAAGTGCTATGGCCAACGGAGGCAAGTTATATGAACCATATATTGCGAAGGAACTTGTGGAAACCGATTCAGAAACTCATGAATTTGATAAAGAACATAAAGAAAAGGGGAAACAAAAAATAGTCGAAGAGGAGAAAGAAAAAGACTTGAAAGAGCCTGGAGAAAATTTAGTCCGCAGGGTGATTTCTAAAGAGTCATCTGATTTAGTGAAAGAAATAATGGAAGGAGTTGTAGAGGAAGGAAGTGGCCAAAACGCCTTTATAGATGGTTATCGAATAGCCGGGAAAACTGGTACTGCCCAAAAGGTAGGGCCAGAGGGGACATACGTACCAGATGAACATATAGCTTCTTTTATAGGCTTTGCCCCTATAGAAAGCCCTGAAGTTTTAATCTATGTAGCTGTAGATACACCTGCTAAAGGGCCAGCTTGGGGTGGCCAGGTAGCTGCACCGGTGTTTAGGAACATGATGAAAGATATACTAGAATATAAAAACATACCCCCTACTTATAACCCTGAAGAAGATGAGAGAGAGGTTGCCACAGAAAAAATTGAAGTCCCGAATTTGATAAATCTAAATATAGATGAGGCCAGGGTAAAACTAGAACAAAAAGGACTAGAACTTAATTTTTCCGGGGGAGGAGAACGAATTTATCGTCAACTTCCTGAATCCGGCACACAGGTAGAACCCCAAAGTGAAATAACTGTATACCTGGAATAAAATAAAATTATTTGTAAATATTAATAATATTATAAGTGGCCTGGAGAGGAGGCTTTTTGAATATGATGACCCTTGGATATCTAATCGAACCCTTACTGGTAAAGCAGATAAAAGGGGAGATAAACCTTGAAATCACAGGAATCAATTATGATTCCAGGGAAATTGAATCAGGAGAACTATTTGTATGCATTTCCGGCTATAATTTTGACGGGCATGATTTTGCGAAAGAAGCAATTAAAAAGGGAGCAGTAGCCCTGATTGTTGAAAAGTGGCTAGATATTAAGGATATAACTCAAATTAAAGTTTCTAATTCCAGGGAAGCACTGGGAATTTTAGCTACCCAATTTTATGATTGTCCTTCTAAAGATTTAAACTTAATAGGTGTTACCGGGACAAATGGTAAAACCACTGTGACTCACCTTATCAATGCCATTTATTCAGCAAAATATAATAAAACCGGGCTGATTGGCACAGTAAAGTACGAGATCGGGGAAGAAGAGTTCCCGGTGAGAACAACTACCCCGCAATCACTGGACCTGCAAAAAATGATGTCTTATATGAATGAAAAAGCTGTAAGGGATTGTATAATAGAGGTTAGCTCCCATGCTATCGAGCAAAAGCGGATATTGGGATGCGATTTCAATATTTGTGTATTTACCAACCTATCTCCTGAACATCTGGACTATCACGATAACATGGAAAGTTATAGGGCGGCAAAGGGTCGCTTGTTTTCTTTTTTAGGATTATCTCATAAGAAAAATAACATTCCTAAAGCTGCAGTCATAAATGCAGATGATGATGATGCCGATTACATGAAAAATCAAAGCGCTGTACAAGTGATAACTTATGGAATAGAAAAAGATGCCGATATTATGGCCAGGGAGATCGAGATTTTTCCGGAAGGATGTAGATTTGTAGTTGAAAGTCCCTGGGGAAGCTTGAAAATTAACCTGAAGTTGACTGGAAGATTTAGCATATACAATGCCCTGGCTGCAATAACCGTTGCCCTTATAGAAGGGTTCAATCCCAATTATATCAAAGAAGTCCTAGAAAAAGTGGAAAAGATTCCCGGAAGGTTTGAAAAAGTAGATGTTGGTCAAGATTTTTTAGTTATAGTCGATTATGCCCATACTTCTGATTCATTAGAGAATGTATTAAGCACTTTGAAGGAAATTACCCATGGAAGAATAGGCGTGGTATTCGGTTGCGGCGGTGATCGGGATAAAGAGAAGAGACCTTTAATGGCAAAAGTAGCTGCTGATTATGGGGATAATCTTTTTATTACTTCTGACAACCCTAGGACTGAAGACCCGGAATCCATAATAAATGATATAGAAAAGGGACTTACAAAAGAAAAAGTTTCATATATAATAGAGCCTGACAGAAGAAAAGCAATATCGAAAGCTATAAACTGGGCTGATGCAAATGATGCTGTTTTAATAGCAGGAAAAGGTCATGAGACTTACCAAGTTTTTAAGGATAGAACCATTGATTTTGATGATCGTGAAGTTGCCAGGGAGGAAATCCAAAAAAGCAGGAAGCAATAAAGAGTAAGAGAGGGAATTGAGTAATGAATTTTACCCATTATAAAATTGCAGAATATACTGGTGGAAAAATAATAAACGATATGGACTCTCCTATTGTAATAAGTGATTTTTGTATAGACTCTAGAAATGCCAGTAAAGGTGATCTCTTTGTGGCCTTGCCTGGAGATAGAACCGATGGTCATTATTTTATAAAGGATGCTTTCGAAAAAGGTGCAGCAGCATGTATAGCAGAAAGAGGAAAGTTCCATCTAGGAGAGCTTAAACCTGGCCAAGTGGTAATAGAAGTTCCTAATACTCTGGATGCCCTTAAAGTGCTAGCTAGAAGGCATAGAGAACAATATGATGTTAGCGTGATAGGAATAA
Source organism: uncultured Clostridia bacterium (assembly GCA_964498995.1). Lineage (GTDB taxonomy): Bacteria > Bacillota > Natranaerobiia > Natranaerobiales > Natranaerofabaceae > Natranaerofaba. The sequence continues at coordinate 16,577 of CAZCIZ010000007.1, forward strand.
CAGGTAGCGTAGGAAAAACCACCACAAAGGAAATGGTGGCTAAGGTTTTATCAGCCAAATACAGAGTATTAAAAACCGAAGGAAACTTGAATACGGATATTGGCCTTCCATTGACCTTGCTTAAACTTGATAGAGATCATGATGTAGTTGTACTTGAGATGGCCATGAGACATCTCGGGGAAATTTCTGAACTCTGCGATATTGCACTCCCCGGGATTGGAGTGATTACCAATGTGGCAGAATCCCACCTGGAAACTTTGAAAACCATGGATAATATTGCTAAAGCCAAGGGAGAGATTCTTCAGGGCCTTTTAGAAGATGGAATTGGTGTAATTAATGGGGATGACGAAAGGGTAAATAGACTTGAGTATAAAGCTCCTGGCGAGGTATTCAAGTTTGGTTTAAGTGAAAATGTTAATTTGCAAGCCAAGAAGATTAGACCTTGTAGCCATATTGTAGAATGTGCTGTAGTGTACAAGGACACAACGGGTGAGATAGGTGAAAATCTATCATTGAACATTCCCGGGAGGCATAATCTTACTAATGCCCTGGCTGCTCTTTTGGTCGGTATCGTCATGGGAGTTTCCCTGTCAAAAGGGGTTAAAAGCTTAGCAGATTTTTATCCTACAGAGATGAGAAATCAGATATTTACAGGTAAAGATGATATAACCATAATAAATGATACCTATAACGCCAATGTTAAGTCCACTAGGGCGGCTCTTGACATTTTATCGGATGTGGCTTCGAAAAGGAAAATAGCCGTTTTGGGAGATATGTACGAACTTGGAGAGTATAGAGAAAGAGCCCATAAAGAAATTGGCCAATATGCTGCAGAAAAGGGGATCGATTTTTTGATGACAATTGGTGAAAACGCTGAGCTAATAAAGGAGGGAGCAAAAGAATCGGGCTTGAAGGATGACAAAATCAAGGTTTTTAAAGATAAAAGAAATTTGATAATATCCTTACAGAAACTAATAGGTTCTGAAGATACTGTTTTGGTAAAAGGGTCAAGGGGAATGGCCTTAGAAGAAATTGTATATGCTATAATAGATGAAAATGGCTAGGAGGGGAAATGGATGGACTTGATCTATAAACTTATCATAACCAGCTTAATTATCAGTTTAATCACAACACAGGTATCAATTCCCTTATTGACCAGATTAAAGTTTGGGCAGCAAATAAGGCAGGAAGGGCCAAGAAGCCACATGGGAAAATCAGGAACGCCGACCATGGGCGGGATTATTTTTTTGATTACTGCAATTATATCTTTAGCAATATTTTCTCCAAGAGAATATTACTCGGAAATATTCATGCTATTATTTGTGACCCTTTCCATGGGATTGATAGGTTTTTTGGACGATTACCTAAAGGTAGTCAAAAAACAAAGCCTGGGCTTGAGGGCTAGAGATAAAATCCTTGGTCAACTACTGGTCATTGTTGTTTTCTGTTATTATCTGATCTCAATAGATCATTCTCTTGAGTTATTCATACCTTTTACGGATATAACTATCAATGCAGGGATACTGTATTTTCCTCTGGTGATTTTTATGATACTCGGAACTGCTAATGCTGTAAATTTGACCGATGGCTTGGATGGTCTAGCCGGAGGTGTAGTTATAATAGGATTGACAGCGTATATAGTGATTTCTCATATGATGGGATTGAACGGCATAGCATATTTTGGTAGCTCTATGGTTGGTGGTGTAGCGGGCTTTTTGATTTTTAACTTGCATCCTGCGAAAATTTTTATGGGTGATGTAGGGAGTCTTAGCCTTGGTAGCGCCCTTGCTGTAATGGCTATTTTGACTAAAAGTGAATTAACTTTGGTCATCGTGGGAATTGTACTTATAATAGAAACCGTTAGTGTTATTTTCCAAGTGATATTCTATCAAGCTACTGGGAAAAGGATTTTGTTGATGAGTCCCCTTCATCATCACTTTGAACTTAGTGGGTGGAGTGAATGGAAAGTGGTAACAACATTTTGGTTTGTTAGTTTGATTGCTGCCTTCGCGGGTGTAATTTCAATAAACAGCATTGTGTCTTAAGGAGCGATGGATATGCAAAACTACCTTGTTATGGGGATGGGAAAAAGTGGGCTCGCTACATTTTATGCTATGAAAAGGATGGGGTTGAATGCAAAAATAACCGATAGGCAACCTTTATCTGAGATAATCTCAAATGTATCTGAGCAGAAAAAATTTGAGGATGAATTTTTAGACAACTCCCAAGTTAAGGATAGATTGGGAGAGTTTAATACGATAGTAAAAAGTCCTGGGATAGCTTTAGATAATCCCCTGGTTAAAACTGCTTTAGATCGTGGGATTAAGGTAATAGATGAGATAGAGTTTTCTTATAGTCATTTAAAGCCCTATGTGAAGAAACTTATAGCCATAACGGGTACGAATGGCAAGACCACTACTACTACTTTGATTGGTGAAATTGTTAAATCTGCTGGTTTTAAATGTCATGTAACAGGGAATATAGGTAGTCCAATAAGCGAGTTGATTGGAAATATTGAGAAAGGTGATGTTGTGGTATGTGAAGTGTCTAGCTTTCAATTGGAAGGAATAGTTGAATTCAAGCCTGATTTAGCGATTTTATTGAATATATCCCCTGATCACCTGGATTGGCATAAAACATACCAAAATTACATAAATGCCAAGCTGAGGATTTTTGAAAATCAACGAGAAGATGACACCAAAATAATAAACTTTGATAATTTTGAATCTGCAAAGATCGCTTCTCAATCTTTGCGTGGAGAGGTTATGTATTTTAGCCGATATAAAGAGGTTGGAACCGGGGCCTCCTTGGATAATAACGAACTTGTCATGAAAAAACATGGAAAAAGCATAAGAATTATAGAGAAAGAAAAAATCAATGTTCCTGGTGAGCACAATGTGGAAAATATTCTGGCATCTATATGTATTGCTAATGCCTTGGATATACCGGGAGAAACTTGCAGAGAGGTCATAGCTAACTTTAGAGGCGTAGAACATAGACTGGAAAAGGTAGGTTTGTATAAAGATAAAGTTTTTTACAATGATTCTAAAGCTACAAATGTGGATGCATTGGATACAGCTTTGGATGCTTTAAAATTATCTGCTATAGAAACTCCCTTGGTGGTTATACTTGGTGGGATGGATAAAGGGGAAAGTTTTGATGAAATAGTGATAAAGTTAAAAGATATGGATGTTAAAGCAATTTTCTACGGAGAAACTGCAAATAGATGGAAAGAGACAATGGATAAGTATGGATTTAATGATTATATCAAAGTAAAAAACTTAGAAGAAGCTGTAAAAAAAGCATATGAGCTAAGAGAAGCAAAAACAGTTCTTTTTTCGCCTGGTTGTGCAAGCTGGGATATGTTTGCCAATTATGAAGAAAGAGGAAAACTGTTTAAACAGGAAGTTATAAAAAGGGGGAGGGAATGAGTTTTGGAAGGAAGAAGTGGTTCCCCTGATTATATCCTGCTGGGGGTTACAGGAATCCTTCTCGGGATAGGAATTATAATGGTTTTTAGTGCTAGCTCGATAATTTCTCAAGTGGAATACGGTGATTCGTATTTTTTTCTAAAACGTCAAAGTGTTTGGGCTTTCCTAGGATTACTGGGCATGTTTATTGCAGCCAAGGTGAATTACTGGAAATGGAAGAAAATTGCACTATTTATGTTGGTGCTTAACTTTATATTTTTGGCCCTTGTCTTTGTACCAGGGCTAGGAAGGCAAGTTTATGGTGCATATAGATGGATTCAAATTGGGGGAATCAACTTTCAACCAAGTGAGTTTACCAAACTTGCCCTCATAATCTTTACCGCTGCTTATCTTGCTCGGGGTGGAATAGTGAAGAGTTTGACCAGAGGGGTTTTGCCACCGATTTTCTTATTAGGCGTAAGTTTTTACTTGATTATTAGACAGCCGGATATGGGTACCGCCGTGGCAATATCTACTTGTATTATGATAATGCTTTTCGTCGCTGGAATGAAGTGGTCTCATCTTTTCCTTCTAGGGGCCTTGACCGTACCTATTGGAATCTCTCTGGTTCTTCAAAGTGAGTACAGGAAGGAAAGGTTATTATCCTTTGTTAATCCCTGGGAAGATCATATGGAGACTGGTTATCAAATAATACAGTCTTTATATGCTTTGGGACCTGGTGGCTTTGCAGGTGTAGGCCTGGGTCAAAGCAGGCAGAAGTTTTTTTACCTGCCAGAACCTCATAATGATTTTATTTTTGCTATTATTGGCGAAGAACTTGGCTTCTTAGGAGCAGCTTTTGTGCTGATTCTGTTTTTTGTCTTTATTTGGAGGGGACTTAGGATAGCAGCTTACTCACCAGATTTGTTGGGAAGCTTGTTAGCAACGGGGATAACATCAATAGTGGGGATACAAGCGCTGATGAATATTGGAGTAGTTACAGCTTCTATACCTGTTACGGGTATTAATTTACCCCTTGTAAGTGCTGGCGGATCCTCTTTGTTTTTTACATTGACAGGTGTAGGCATTTTGCTAAATATTTCTAAGCATATTACAAAAAATTAAATAAGAGGTACATGAAGTTTAATCGTAAACACTTGAATTTTGTTGATAGATTACTTGCTAAATACCAACGCTCACAAAGATTTGCAAGACATCCAAATCAAAAGTTCGCTTATGGTATTTAGCAAGCAATTCAAGAGGAAAATCTAAAAGGTATACTTATTAAACTTCATGTACCTTGGTTGGTAAGGCATCAAAACATGGGATGTTAGTAGGGGGAAATTGCTGGATGGAAATGAAATACTTACTAACTGGCGGCGGAACCGGAGGACATATTTATCCTGCTTTAGCCGTTGCAAAGGAAATACATTATAATGATCCAACAGCCGAAATTTTATATATTGGAACTTCAAGGGGACTAGAAAGCAAAATAGTGCCAGAAAAAAATATACCATTTAAAACTATAAATGTTAGTGGGATGCCAAGAAAAATTAATAAGGAAATGCTTAAGTTTTCGTCAAATTTCGCCAAGGGTTGTTGGCAATCTCGAAAAATAATCAAAGATTTTAAGCCCGATGTAGTTTTGGGAACAGGAGGATATGTCTGTGGGCCAATAATTTTTATGTCATGGCTTCAAGGTGTCCCTACTGCGATTCATGAGCAAAATGTTGTTCCAGGAATTACTAATAAATACCTTGCTAGGTTAGCCGATAAAACTTTGGTGAGCTTTGAAGCTTCTAAGAAATATTTTCCCAAATATAAATCCATCTCGGTGACTGGAAACCCAAGAGCTTCGGAGATTAACTGGGTTGATACTACCGAAGCTGCGGACTTTTTCGGGCTTGAAAAGGATAAGAAAACCCTGCTAGTTGTTAGCGGCAGCCAAGGGGCTGAACTGATCAATAATACCTTCATGGAAATTTTAGAAAAACTATTAAAAATTACATGGGCTCAAACTATTTATGTTACCGGAGAAAGGTATTATCATAAAGCTAAAGAGAAAATGACATCTGAAAACAATCAAATAAAAATATATCCTTATCTAAAAGAGATGCAATTAGCATTGTCTCTGGCTGATCTTGTGGTTAGCAGAGCTGGGGCTACGACTATAGCTGAGATAACAGCCTTTGGTATACCTTCTATACTCATACCATCTCCTAACGTTACAAATGATCATCAGCGTAAGAATGCTAATAATTTAGTAAAAAATAATGGTGCAATAATGATCGAAGAAAAAGATTTAGGGCCTAAGCTGCTGTTTGAAAAAATTCATGATTTGCTAAAAGATGATAATAGGCTTACCAAAATGAAAGCTAATTCTTTATCCCATGGGTATCCTAAAGCTGCACACCAAGTGGTTAAGATTTTAAAGAAGATTTCGAATTCATCTGAAAAGGATTGATCCCTTCTTTATGGACAAGCATTTTTCACTATTTGTGTGTTTATTGCATAAAATGAGATAGTAAAAAGGGGTTCGTGAAATGATATTTGAGTTATGTAAAGATTTAATCCAATCGATAAATAGTCCTGCTAAAGCTAATGAAGAGCTCAAAAAATACACTTCATTGAATATTGGTGGGCCCTGTTTTCTATTGATTGAAGTAGAAAATGATGAAGATATCATCAAAGGTGCTAGCTACTTGAAACAGGAAAAACTGCCATATTTTTTCCTGGGAAATGGTTCAAATCTACTCGTCAGTGATAAAGGTTTTCCTGGAATAATTCTAAAACTAGGGAAAAAATATGACTATACGGAAATTTTTAATTATACCGATGAGGAGTGCTATGTAAAAGTTGGAGCATCCAAACCCCTTCCTGCTCTTACCATGGAGTTAGCTAAAAAGAGTATAGATGGGATTGAATGGGGTTGTATGATCCCTGGTACCTTGGGAGGTGCATCTATTATGAACGCAGGAGCTCATGGAGGGGAGATGTCACAGGTCTTAACCCGGATTGAAGCTGTAGATATTGATAAAGAAGAAAAGGTCACGTTATCTAGAGACGAATTTGACTTTGATTATCGGAGCTTAAACACTGGTGGCAGAAATCTATTGGTTACATCTGTTTGGCTAAAATTAAAACGGGGGCAAAAAAATAAAATCATGAAGAAAATTGATGAATTTAAAAAGTTTAGGAAAAACAAACAACCTGAATCACCTAATGCTGGGAGTGTATTTAAAAATCCTCCGGGGGATTATGCTGGGCGGCTGTTAGAAGAGTGTGGGATGAAAGGGTTTGGAGTTGGTGGAGTGAAGTTTTATGAAAAACATGCAAATATAATAGTAAATGTAGATAACGGTAAAGCAGAAGATGTTTGGAAATTAATTGGCAAGGCCAAAAAAAAGGTAAAAGAAAATTATGGAGTTGAATTATCATTAGAGTTAAAAGTTTTGGGTGAGATGCTATGAGCAAAGAAAAATTGATAATATCAGGAAACAAAAGCTTAAATGGATCGATTAGAGTTCAGGGGGCAAAAAATTCTGCTCTGCCGTTGTTGGCGGCGGCTATATTGAGTCAGGGAGTTGTGGAACTGGCGGATGTCCCTAAACTGAGAGATGTAACGCATATGTTGGAAATTTTAGAAAGGTTAGGAGCAAAGGTTACTGATAAAGGGAGCAGTCTGATGATAGATAGTAGGGAACTAAACTCTTTAATTGTTCCTGAAGAACTGATGAAGGAAATAAGATCTAGTATCGTGTTGCTGGGAGCTCTTTTGGCCAGGAAAGGCGAGGCCATACTGTCTTATCCGGGCGGTTGTGCCATTGGAAAAAGGCCTATTGAACTTCATCTCCAAAATTTTAAAAAATTAGGATGTAAAATTGAAGAAAAAAATGGAAACATAAGAGCAATTGCTCCAAATGGGTTAAAAGCTGCTAAAATAAAGTTAAATTATCCAAGTGTGGGTGCGACTGAGAATCTAATGATGGCTTCTGTATTTTCTAAAGGCTGCACTGAGATAATAAACCCGGCTAAAGAACCTGAAATAATGGACCTTCAAGATTTTTTAAATGCCATGGGGGCAAAGATCCAAGGAGCTGGAACTGATGTTATAAAAATCACAGGTGTTGATAGCTTAAATCCTGTAAAATACAAGATAAATTCTGATAGAATTGTGGCAGGGACCTTCATGATTGCCAGTGCCATTACTGGTGGAAATGTGAAACTAAAGAATGTTATCCCCGATCATTTAACTTCTCTCATTGAAAAACTGAGAGAAGCTGGAGTAAATGTTATAGAAGGTGATGAAAGTTTAACAGTAATAGCTCCAGATAGATACAAGTCTATAGAACTGGTTGAGACCAGTCCCTATCCTGGTTTTCCCACAGATTTGCAGCCACAGCTTCTGGCATTTTGCACCATTTTAAACGGCAGAACCCTTATAGTAGAGAGCATTTTTGAAAATAGGTTCAGCCATGTAAAGGGACTTAAGAAAATGGGAGGAGATATCCTTCTGGGTGAAAGAATAGCATTTGTTAGGGGGCCGTCAAAATTAAAGGGAAATACAGTTGAAGCACATGATCTTAGAGCTGGAGCTGCCCTTATTATAGCTGCATTGAAAGCAGAAGGAATTAGCGTTATCCATGGACTTGAACATATAGATAGAGGATATGAAATGATAGAAAATCAGCTCAGGGAACTGGGAGGTAAAGTAGAGAGAATTCAAAAAACCAGACAAAGCTTTGAAAACGCCTGAAAAGGCGTTTTCTTTGGAGGGGTATTATGGACAAGCAGGTGACAAAATTAAACAACAAAAGAAACAAAAAAACAGAAGAAAAAGAGGAAAAACCCCAAAAAATTTCAAAAAAAATAAGAAATTGGGCCTTAATATTACTTTGTCTAGGTCTTTTTACCCTTGTGTTTTTGTCGCATACTAGCTATTTTGAAATAGATAATGTTATAATAACAGGGAACCAAAGGATAGAAGCTAACAAAGTATTGGATAAGACAGGACTTAAGGGAAAGAACATTTTGTTAGTGGATAGAAATTCTATTTCAGAAGAAATATCTGCAAATAAATGGGTGAAGGATGTCGATGTAACAACTTCTTTGCCGAATGAGGTCACGATTGAGCTTGAGGAAAGAAAACCAACGGCAGTTACACCCCATGAAGATAATAGTAGATTAGTAATCTCTTCTGACCTGATTATCCTGGATAAAATACTGGAAGATAACAATGACAACATAGGTGAAGATTACGGATATGATGACAATCAATTGCCCCTAATAAGAGGACTAGAACCGAACTCTTCTACCGAAGGATACGATGCAGGAGACAAATTGAATTTTAATGAAGTTGACCCTGAAAAAGAAGAGAAGATCTCCAATGTTCTTTACTTAGGGGAAAAATACGTACCCGATAGGACTTTGGAATTAATATTTCACAATGGCAATAAAATCGAACTTCTTACCGACTTTGGATTAAAAGTAAGGCTAGGCAAATTAGAAAAGTTAGAAGAAAAGTATTCGGTTTTAGCTGCGATTTTACCCGAGTTAGAAGGTGAAGAAAAAAATAAAGAATATGAGCATTTAGACCTAAGAGTCCCAGAATATCCTACACTAAAAGAAATAGATGAAAACAATGGAAATAAAGAAAAGGATAATTGAAGCTTGGTGTGGAATATCCCTAGTGGGCTTTTATGTCAGGAGGTGCAGTGATTTGGGCAGAAGATCTTTGATAACCAGCCTGGATATAGGAACAAGCTATGTACGAGCAATAATAGGGGATGAAAGAAATCCAGGAGAAATAAACATCATAGGAATTGGGACTACTCCTTCCAAAGGTATGAAGGAAGGAGGAATAATTGATCTAGATAAAACCATAGATGCTATTGAGCATGCTGTAGAACAGGCAGAAACCATGGCGGGGGTAGAGGTAAATGAAGTATTTGTAAATGTGGTAGCCTCCCATGTAAACTTGATAAATAACAAAGGTGTTGTAGCTGTTGGCCGGGATGATCGTGAAATAACTTCAGAAGATGTCGAGCGGGTTATTCAAGCAGCAAAAGTCGTCAGTCTTCCTCCTGATAAGGAAATAGTAGATGTTATACCTCATCAGTTTATAGTTGATGGTTATGATGGTATCAAGGATCCAGTTGGGATGCTTGGTGTAAGGTTGGAAGTAGATGCACTAGTAGTCGCAGGTAAAAGTACAGCTATTCATAATATGTTGAGATGTGTAGAAAGGGCTGGGTTAGAAGTGAAGGACCTGGTCTTAAGTTCTATGGCAAATGCCGAAGCGTTACTTTCTGAGGAAGAAAAAAAGCTTGGAGTAGCGTTAGTTGATATGGGGGGAGGAACTGTTGAGGTAAGTATTTTTAAGGATGGTTTCTTGGAAGATATAGGAAATGTAGCCATAGGTGGAGATTACATAACTAATGACCTTGCTGTTGGCTTAAAGATATCTCAAGATGAAGCTGAAAAGTTGAAAATCAAGTTTGGTGTTGCCAGTGCAGAACTTGCAGAAGAAGGTTCTGTGGAGATATTTAGCATAGGAGATAAGGAGCCACGGGAAGTTAGCATCGAAGAGATAGGAGCGATAATCGAACCCCGGGTCAGAGAAATATTTGATTTTATAGATAAAAATTTGTATGAATATGGAGGTAAGAACAAGCTGAGAGCGGGAATAGTTTTGACCGGTGGGATAACCGAATTAAAAGGGCTTCAGGAAATAGCTGAAGAGGAGCTTGGGATGAATGTAAGAATGGTCAAACCCAGGCTATTAGGGGTGAATAACCCTATTTACTCTACAGGGGTTGGTATAATACAATATGTGGTTAATAATGACTATGAAGTTGAATATGAAGAAAAAAGTAATAAAAATGTATCAGGATTTTTTCAAAGGATAAAAAACTGGTTTTTGGACTTTTTTGAATAATTTCGGTCATTTTAATTAGCGTGGTTAAAAGGAGGTTGTGTTAATGTTGGAATTTGATCTTGAATCAGAACAGGTGGCACATATTAAAGTGGTAGGGGTAGGTGGCGGAGGAAGTAATGCTGTAAATGGAATGATAGACTCAGGCCTAAAAGGGGTAGAATTCATAGCTGTAAATACAGATGCACAAGCTTTAAATACTTCTAGGGCAAATTTAAAATTACAGTTGGGACAAAAGTTGACAAAAGGACTTGGTGCTGGTGCAGATCCAGACATAGGGAAAAAAGCAGGAGAAGAAAGCAAGGAAGAGATGCAAGAGAATCTAAAAGGCGCGGACATGATTTTTATTACAGCTGGAATGGGCGGTGGTACCGGTACAGGAGCTGCCCCGGTATTAGCGGAAATGGCTAAGGAAGTGGGGGCTTTGACTGTGGGAGTATGTACCAAACCCTTTACTTTTGAGGGCAGAAAGAGGAAAAAACAAGCAGAAGATGGCATTAATGCTTTGAAGGAAAAGGTGGACTCCCTTATAGTAATTCCAAATGACAATTTGCTTCAGGTGGTAGAAAAAAATACTTCCATAACGGATGCTTTTAAAGTTGCCGATGAGGTTCTTCGTCAGGGTGTACAAGGCATTTCAGATTTGATCGCTGTTCCGGGATTGATAAACCTAGATTTTGCCGATGTAAAGACCATTATGCACAATACGGGTACTGCTCTAATGGGTATAGGTAGAAGCAGTGGGGAGAATCGAGCTGTGGAAGCTGCTAAAAGTGCTATCATGAGCCCATTATTAGAAACCAGCATAGAAGGGGCGAGGGGAGTACTGCTGAATATTACAGGAGGTTCTAACCTTGGATTGCATGAAGCAAATGAAGCAGCGGATATAGTTGCTGAATCAGCTGATGAAGATGCAAATATTATCTTTGGTGCGGTTATAAATGATGAGATGGGAGATGATGAAGTTAAGATAACAGTAATTGCTACTGGATTTGATGAAAAACAGGAAAAAGAAAATTATGGAACAAACTTAAAGAGTTATAACAAAAGTGAGGACATACAGCCTGGTGAGCTTTCTGAAAAGTCCTTTGTAGGAGAAGATATTAATATACCAGCATTTTTACGGCGTAAAAAGAAATAAACCAGATATTTTATACTGGTTGTGTTTGTTAGCGAGATTGGTGGATGACACTATTATGGTGTCATCTTTTTTTTATTTTTGATTGTTTTTAAGAATTGTTGTTTTAAACCGAATCTGACAAACTTTTTAAATTTAGGGTGTTATACTTGTCATAACTTGTTTATGGTGGTCATATTAATACCATGGCAGAGTTTGTCTAGGAACTTTCTCCGGGGGAGTGAAGTAAGGGGCCTTGCAGCTGATTGGAGAAGCAATAATCGCTATTAATTTTATAATGAACTCTATCTTACTCTGGTTGACTGCTAGGGTAGTTAATTACGAATTGAAAAAAAACAGGTGGTTAATAGGATCATTTGTTGCTTCCCTTTATTTTCTTTTTGACTTTATAGATGGAATGTGGGAAATAATATTTAAATTGGGATTTTCCTGGCTAATTATTCAACTTGTTTTTTGGCCTGCCCGCATCAAGGAAAGCCTAGTTATTCTCTTAACTTTTTACGGTATCTCCTTTTTTTTGGGTGGAGGACTACTTGGCATCATATTTTTGTTTGATTCCCCTGGAGGGCTTGAGATGGGAGAAGTTTCCTGGATTTACCTACTGCTTGGGGTATTGCTTGGAGGGGGTGTTTTATGGGGTTTAAAAATAATTGAACACAACTTAAAACTAAAGAGTAACCAAAATGTTGTAGAAGTTTATTTGAATGGTTCTAGTTGTGATTTTTTGGCCGTGGTCGATAGTGGAAATTTATTAAAAAGCATTTCCGGCTTACCTGTCATTGTAGTGGAAAAAGAAACAGTGATAAATTTGTTGCCTCCAATGATATCAGAATGTATCAATGCAACTAATGGAGATGGATTATCAAGTTTATACCTTATTTATGAAAAAATAACAGGTGAAGAATATAGGAATCTAAAGCTCCAACCAATTTATTATAATACGGTTGGTAATGACAAAGATGTACTATTGGCATTTAGGCCTGATAATGTAATCGTTCATGATCTGAATTATAAAAGCTCTAGGGAAGTGAAGTCTTTAATCGCTATTTCAAAGCACAGGTTAAACCTACCTGATAGTTACAAAGGACTGCTACCATCAGAACTGGCCGTGTAATTGTGTAAGAGGGTAATATTTGATGGAAGAAAAGATAAGGAGCTCAAGGGGGGGTTTCTTGGTTAGGTTACTGGTTTACAAGCTTTTGTTAAAATTTGGCATAAAAGTTGGGCCTTTACATTATATTGGTAGCAGTGAAGCTTTACCGCCTCCACTAACAAAAAAGGAAGAAAGTGAAATCTTAGAAAAATTAGAAAAAGGAGACACAAAGGTCAAGGGAGAGCTTATAGAAAGAAATCTAAGGTTGGTTGTGTATATTGCCAGAAAATTTGAAAATACCGGCATTAACGTGGAGGATTTAATTTCTATTGGTACTATAGGTCTTATTAAAGCGGTAAACACTTTCAAGCCGCAAAAAAACATTAAACTTGCAACATATGCTTCAAAATGTATTGAAAATGAAATTTTGATGTATCTCAGAAGAAATAATAAGGTGAAATACGAAGTATCTTTAGATGAGCCACTTAATGTGGATTGGGATGGGAATGAACTTTTATTATCGGATGTGCTCGGAACTGATAATGATGTAATTCATAAAAGGTTGGAAAAAGAGGTGAATAAAAGTCTTTTAAGTCAAGCTATGAAAAAACTATCCAGCCGAGAGAAGGAAATAATGCAACTAAGATTTGGTCTTGGTAAGGAAAAAAGTAAAACCCAAAAAGAAGTCGCTGATTTACTTGGGATATCTCAGTCTTATATTTCCAGGCTTGAAAAAAGAATAATAAAAAGAATGCAAAAAGAGATCAAAAAAATGGAATAGATTAACAAATGCCTCCCCGGGTCATAGAAGTATAAAAATAATCACCTTGGACATAATTATTGTAACAATGGTCAACCAGGGGAGGCATCAATATGTCAGTTAATAAAGTTGAAATTTGCGGTGTAAACACTTCTAAGCTGCCGGTGCTGTCAAATGAAGAAATGAAAGATCTTTTTGAAAGATTGAATGGAGGGGATGAATCTGCCAGAAGAGAGCTGATAAATGGAAACCTAAGACTGGTTCTAAGCGTTATCCAAAGATTTAACAATAGAGGGGAATATGTTGATGATCTATTCCAAATAGGTTGCGTTGGTTTAATCAAAGCAATAGATAATTTTGATTTGAATCAAAATGTCAAGTTTTCCACATATGCAGTTCCTATGATAATTGGTGAAATTAGAAGGTATTTAAGGGATAATAATCCTATTAGAGTCAGTAGATCATTGAGAGATATAGCTTATAAGGCACTTCAAGTCAGGGATGAACTGGTTGATAAAAACACAAAGGAACCGTCTCTGCAGGAGATTGCAGATAAGTTGGAAATTAGCAGAGAACAAGTTGTATTTGCCCTTGATGCTATTCAGGAGCCAATATCATTGTTTGAACCCATATATCATGATGGGGGAGATCCCATCTTTGTTATGGATCAAATCAGTGATGATAAGAACCAGGACAAAAACTGGTTAGAGGATATAGCAATAAAGGAGGCTCTTCATAAGCTTGACCCCAGGGAAAAAATGATCCTGATAATGAGATTTTTTAAAGGTAAAACTCAGATGGAAGTTGCAGATGAGATCAATATCAGTCAAGCTCAAGTGTCAAGATTAGAAAAGGCGGCGCTGAAACAGTTAGAACAGAATGTAAAATAACTCCTAAGTCCTCCGGTTTACTGCCGGAGGTTTTTTTTATGAAGTTTTTCAGGTTGCCAGCATATAATGTAAATACGGGGGTGTTTTTATGCTTACCTCATCAGAGCTAAAAAGGAAAGAAGTTATTAATGTTCAGGATGGAAAACGACTGGGATTTATTCAAGATCTAGATATAGATTTATATAGAGGTGAAATCAGGGCTTTGATAGTACCCGGACCAAATAAGCTCTTGAGTGTATTTGGAAAAGAAAAAAATTATATTATTGAATGGAAAGATATAGTTAAAATAGGAAGCGATGTCATCTTAGTGGATCTAATCATAACATCTGACGGATCTTGACCGGTAAAACCGCTTTTGTATTGTACTTTTTACAATAAATTGATATGATTAGAATGTATAAAGGAATCGTTAGTTGAAGTCTGAATTACGAAAGGAGCTGCCCAAATATTAAATTAAAACTTGTAGAAGCCCAAAACAAAGCTTTATACTTCACTGATCCCGGATTTTTTGGTCCTGAGGTAGTATTGGCTTTTTCTACCAGGATAGGAGGCGAAAGCTTGGGTCCTTACAATAGTCTTAACTTGGGATATACTACTTCTGATTATAAACAAAAAGTATTAAAAAATAGGATAAAATTTTTAGAAGCTCTAAATGCAGATGTTTTTGGTGGTATTCAGGCTGGTCAAGTCCATGGGAGTGAGATTAAGATCGTGAGAAGTAAAATAAGTGAAAGTGGTATCCTTGTGCCGGGAGATTGCCTATCAGATACTGATGGTTTGATCACAGACAAAATAGGGCTGTTATTAGCTGGAACATTTGCAGATTGTGTGCCCTTGTATTTTTATGATCCTGAGAAAAAAGTTGTGGCAATAACTCATGCTGGATGGAAAGGCACTAAAGAAAATATAGCCTCTAAAACAGTAAAGATTTTATCAAAAGAGAAGGAATCAAAACTGGAAAATATAAAAGTTATTATAGGACCTTCAATTGGTAGATGTTGTTATGAAGTTGGGGATGAAGTATATGAAGAATTCAAGGCTTTTGATTTTTATAATGAAATTTTTAGTAAAGGCGGGAAAAAGTATAAATTGGACTTATGGTTGACAAACAAAATTCAGCTAGAACAAGCAGGAATCAGGCCAGAAAATGTTTTGGTTAGCGAAATATGTAGTGGATGTTATAATGATTTTCTATTTTCGTATCGGAAGGAAAAGGGAGAAACTGGCCGGATGATGGGCGCTATCATGCTAAATTCTGAAAAAAATGCATTTTAATATTACACAAAATTGTAAAAATCAAATACTATCATTTTGTATATATAATTTTCACTGTATTAAGGTGTATCTCATAAATTGGAAGGATAATTGATTTTTAAAGAGAATTGTTATTTTGGAGATGAATATCATGAAAAGGCAAAAAAACAAGACAAGCACTGATAGATACGGTACAAAAATCTATAGCTTTATTGAGAAAAAATGGGAAAAAGAGAAAATATCAGTGTTTTCAGTCCTTATGGTGCTGTTTTCGTTACTGGTCCTTGTATTGGTTTTATCTAGCCTGAGAGGTTTTATTTTTACCAGGTTTGCTGAAATTGAAATCCTTGAAAAGGAAAGTGTAGAATTTACTAAAGAAAAAAAAGGGTTGGTAATTAGAAATGAGAGTGTAAGGTATGCTCCTTATTCAGGTAGAGTTTATAGATTGATCGATGAGGGTACTAGGGTTTCACGTTCTCAACCGGTATTGTCTTTTGACGATGAGATAGAAATGGAGCAGATTGATGATGGCAATAGCATAAATCAAGCTAATGACATAAAGGGAGATTTGGAAGCTAAAATAGAGGCAATTGATATGAGAATAAATGAACTGCGCCAGGATAAATATAATAGCGGTAGGTTGAAACAGGAGATACGGAAAGCTCATGCTCTTAAAGAAGCTCAGCTTGCCCAGGATGAGCTGAACTCGGGACAAGACCTTAAGGATGAAGGCAGCAAAGAAGATTTACAGGGTGCAGGGTTTGAGGATGAATATACAAGCAGTAACTTGAATACTACAGGCGGTTTTATAAACAGCCCTAAGCCTGGTATAATAACATATTATAAAGACGGGTTCGAAAATATCCTACACCCGGAACGGGTGAAGAATATTTCAGTTGCTAAACTTCAAAGTTTTATTGAGGAAGAATATGAAGATTTGAGATCTTTAGAAGACGGGGAAGTTATCTTTGCAGGGCAATCCCTTTTCAGAGTGGTTGATAATTACAGCTGGATGATAGCTATAGTTTTAGATACTACTGAGCTAGAAAGAATTTTGGAAAATAAAAGTAGTTTAAATTTTTCTCCAGAATCTAGAGAAGAGTGGTATAGAGGAGAAATCAAGGATTATAATATAGATGGTGATATTGGAGTTTTGTTTTTAGAGATAAATAGAGATTTGGATGGGTTTTGGAAGGATAGAACTATGGACATTTCTGTGGTCACCAAAAGAAAGGAAGGCTATAACATACCTCCTAGTGCAATTGTGGAAAAGGAAGATAAAGAAGGGGTTTATTTAATAAAACGAGGTGTAGTACACTTTTCTCCCATAGAGATTTTGTTTAAAAAAGAAGGTAGAATTTATGTTGATGGTATAGAAACAGGAGATAAACTGATAACAAATTCAAGGTTTATTGAAGAAGGGGATAGGATTAGATGAGGTGGTATATTATTGGTAAGAATAAGTGATAACATTCAAAATCTAAAAGAAAAAATAAATATGTCTTTGCAAAAATCTATTTACACTTTAGAAGAGATTAACCTAGTTGCGGTGACTAAAAATGCTACCCTAGATCAGGTTAAGGCAGCTTATGATCACGGTATCATCAATATTGGAGAAAACAAAGTTCAAAAATTAGTTCCTCAAATGAATGAGATGGAAGATTATGAAATAAACTGGCATTTTATCGGCCATTTACAGACCAACAAAGTAAAATATATTATTGATAGAGTTAATTTAGTACAATCTCTCGATCGTTATTCTTTGGCCAGGGAATTGAATAAGCGTGCTGAATGGGAAGATATTGATGTTAATGTTTTAGTTCAAGTCAATATAGCCCTTGAGGACTCAAAATACGGGCTTAATCCAGATAAGTTATTCACCTTTGTAGAAGATGTCCTTAAGTATTATCCCAGAATAAAAGTAAAAGGCCTTATGACGATTGCACCCTTTGATGATAACCCTGAAGTTTTAAGGCCCTACTTTTATAAAATGAGGCAATTATTTGATAAATGCAAGGAAAGATTTAACTTAGTTGAATTTGATACCCTCTCAATGGGTATGAGCAATGATTATCAAATTGCTCTAGAAGAAGGTGCCAATATGATCAGAGTTGGCTCAGCACTTTTCAAATGAAGGCTCTGTGGCTCTTTTTCAAGATGCATTAATAATAAAAACCTAAAACTTATCTCCATATACTGCTGCAGTAAAATAAAACAGTTATTTACATTACTCGTTGTGGTGTGAAAACCCAAAACATGGGGAGTTAGTAAATAAAGGAGGAAAAAGCGAATGAATTTTTTTGAAAAAATCTTAGTAAGTCTAGGTTTAGCTGAAGAAAATTCAGATGAAGAATATGACGAAGGGGAAGTGGGTGATGATTTTCAAACTGGTGAAGACAGTGGTAAAATAAATTCTAAGAAAAACAGGATTAAAAATAAAAAATCAGTTGTGGCCTTTCCTTCTAAGTCAAAAGATAAATGCATAATTCTAACCACTCCCGGAGAATATGAGGAAGCTCAGCGGATAGGGGAATACCTTAAAAATTCACAACCGGTAATTGTCAGCCTAGAAAAGCTTCCTCCTGAAGATGGCAAGCAGTTAGTGGATTTTATAAGCGGGACTGTTTTTGGCCTTGATGGAACCGTACATAAAATTGGAAAGCAGATATTTTTGTTTTCTCCCCCTGAGATAGAGATCATGGGTGATATGACTAAGCAGCTCAATGAGGAAGATTGGAATGAGGTTTGATTAAAATAGAAAGGGGATAAAATTATGTTGGCCTTTTATATAATTAATTTAGTGGACTTACTTTTTACCATCTTGTATTTTCTTTTTATCGCTAGGGTAGTGCTATCCTTTATTTCCCTCAATCAATCTGAAAATCCTACTTTAAATAATATTACCAGGATAATCTGGTTGATAACTGAGCCAATTTTAAAGCCTTTTAGACAAATAATTCCTCCAACTTCAGTTGGAGGGGGTAATTATGTAGATTTTTCTCCGGTAGTGGCTTTGATTGCTATTAGTTTGATACAAAGATTTATTATCAATAGGATCCTGATTGGCTTACTCTAATTTTAAACTTGATCTAAATCATTCTACAAAGAAGAAAAGGAGGCGACTAAGGTTAATTGGATGATAAAAAGCGGAAATTTTTAGAGCACTATCCAGACCCGGCCGATAGAGACATGGTAAACAATTTTTTTGAAATGGCTGAAAAAGTGTCGGAAAATAATATTAAAAAGGAGACAGGTTTCTTAGATCCATATAAGTTGCAGGTGATCGAAAAGGTTGCCAATAATTTTCAAGATGTAGATGTATTGATTCATGGAGGCTTTGAGGAAGGTGAAAGAAAAAAAGCCGTCATAGCCCCATCTGCTTGGAACTTATCTAAAGAAATGGCCGGAGTAGATATTTTATCTATTAAAGGCAACTTTGATTTTACGCCCATTAGCCATAGGGATGTATTGGGTGCTATCCTGGGACTGGGCTTAAAAAGAGAAATGATAGGAGATATAATAGTTGAAACCGAAGGAGATAATCAGAACATAGTAAATGTTGCTGTTGATGAAAAGATTTCAGAGTACATTATCCAAAACCTGAAAATGATAAAAAGATCCACTGTGAGGGTTGAAATAATTGACGAGCAGGAGCTAGCTTTGGGAGATGATTATGTAAAAGAAATAAACAGCACTGTAGCAAGTTTGAGATTAGATTCCGTTGCTAGTGTGGGATTTAAAGCCTCTAGAAATAAGATGAAAGAGCTAATCAAAGGAGAAAGAGTAAAAATAAACCATAAGCCGGTTTTAGATCCTAAAAATGAAGTAAATGAAGATGATGTTATATCATTAAGAGGCAAAGGTAGAATTCATCTTGTCAGCGTGGGAAAAATAAGTAAAAAAGGTAGAAGGCATATTGTAATCAGGCGTTATAAATAATATTAACCCGGGGGTGGTATATATTACACTTACACCGTTAGACATTCACAACAAGGAGTTTTCAAAGAGTTTAAGAGGATATAATAGGAATGAAGTGGACAAGTTTTTGGAAAAAGTGGTCAAGGATTATGAGGATACCATAAAGAAAAATGTTGAGTTAAAAGAAAAGCTAGAACAGCTGAATAATAAGATTGAACACTATCAAAACATGGAAGATACTTTGCATAACGCCATAGTAGTTGCCCAACAGACAGCGGAAAAAGTCAAGGAAAATGCAGATAAAGAAGCAGAACTTATAAAAAAAGAGGCAAAAGAAGAAAGTGATAAAATGATAAAAGAAGCTGAAGAAGAAGTTAGGAAAATAGAACGTGAAATTCAAGATTTGAAAAATAAAGCCAATTCCTTTAGGACTAGATTAAAATCAATTGTAAACTCACAACTAGAAATGCTAGAAACTGATTCCTGGCAATTGCCCCAGGAGGAAGGTGAAAAGGGCGAAGAAGTGGATGAGAAAAGCATTAAAGAAGTAGCTGAAAGCAAGGATGACCAGCATACTACCTTTGTGGAAAAAAGTGAACTAGAACAAAGTACAAACAGGGTAAATGTAGTTGGAAGAAACTTAGATGGGGACACCTGGACAAAAAGAAAAGCTGAATTAGAAAAAGATGAGGATGATATAGAGAAGGATGCAGAAAATGATGCACATGATTCACATGATTCAAATGATGCTAAGGATGAAAATGAAGGAAATGATGAAAAATAAAGGTCTAAGTTATGGCCTTTATTTTTTATTTTTTAAATTTGTGAAAATTATAATTTGTATAAATATATTGACATGAAATAAATTATATAATAAGATGTGAATGAACAATCATTCATTTTAAGGAGGGATTCATTAGAAAAAACAATGATTTAGTAAAGGAGAGGTGAAAGTTGGCTCTTAAAAAAGGAGAAAAATATGAGGTGATAATAGAGGCTGCTACTAAGGTGATTGCCAGGCACGGGTATTATGAAGCCAAGGTATCTCAAATAGCCAAAGAAGCAGGTCTCGGAGATGGGACAGTTTACTTGTATTTTAAAAATAAGCAAGATATTTTGATATCCGTTGTAGAAGAAAAAATGGGGAATTTCATTGAACTGCTAAAGGAAAGGCTTGCTACAAAACAAGACTGCCTAGGAAAATTGTATCAGTTAGTTGAGACGCACTTTGATTTTTTGTCCCAGGATTTCAATTTAGCCCTTTTTACTCAGGTCGAGTTAAGGCAAGCAAATAGAGAAATAAGAGCCGGAATCGAACCAACCATAAAAGAGTATTACAGTTTAATTAACAAAATCATTGAAAAGGGTATTGAGGAAAAGGTCTTTTCAGAAAATCTGAATAAGAGGGCTGCTGCTAGCATGATATTTGGTACCCTTGATGAAACCATGACCTCATGGGTGATGAGGGACGGTAGGTTTGATATACATGCTAGAGTTGAGCCTGTATATGATTTATTAATTAATGGTTTGAAGGGTAAAGTTAAAGGTAAAAAAGTTTGATCATTTTGATCATAAGGAGGGTGGTTATGTGAAACACATAAAGAGCGCTGCGGTTATAGGTGCGGGAGTTATGGGGGCATCTATTGCAGCCCTATTAGCCGGCGCAGGTATTAAAACATTATTACTGGATATTGTTCCAGAGGAAGCCAAAGACAGTGATGACAAGAAAAAACGAGATGAGCTTGCAAACAGAGGTCTTGAGCAATTAAAAAAGGCTTCTCCTGCAGCATTCTACAGCAAAAATGATGCTGTTTTAGTCGAAACTGGTAACCTGGAGGATGACCTCTACAAAATTGAGGAGATCGATTGGGTTATTGAGGTAGTAGTAGAGAGAATGGATGTTAAAAAAAGCTTGTTTAAGCAGGTTGAAGAATACTGGAGTCCGGGAATGATTATATCCTCTAACACATCTGGTTTGTCCATCAATGAAATGGCTTCAGAATGCAGTGAGGATTTTCAAGCCCATTTCATGGGTACTCACTTTTTCAATCCTCCAAGGTACATGAAGCTTTTTGAGGTTATACCAACTGAGAAGACCAAGCCGGAACTGTTGGAGTTTATGGAAGATTTTGCAAGTAGGCGCCTGGGCAAAGGGGTTGTAATGGCAAAGGATACACCAAACTTCATAGGTAACAGGATTGGTGTATACAGTATGCTATCCACAACCCGCAGGATGGATGAACACGGTTTGACCATCGAAGAGGTAGATACCCTGACAGGTAGACCTATTGGGAGACCCAAGAGTGCTACTTTTAGGACTTTAGATTTAGTCGGTGTTGATGTTTTTTATCATGTGGCCAAAAATGTTCAAGAAAGGGTAGAAGATGACAAGGAAAAGGAAATGTTCCAGGCTCCTGGATATATAGAAAAACTCGTTGAACAAGGAAGGTTAGGCTCAAAGTCCGGAGAGGGAGCCTATAAAAAGGTTAAAAAAGACGGAAAGAGCGAAATATTTGCTTTAGACCTAGAAAAATTTGAATACAGAGAGCAGAAAAAAGCCAAGTTTTCCTCTTTGGCACAGTTGGAGATGCTGCCTTCTAGAAAACAAAAAATTAAAGGGTTGGTTTATTCTGATGACAAAGCAGGAAAATTTGCCTGGGATATAACCAAGGACTTGTTATTATACAGCGCTGGTAAAATTCCTGAGATTGCAGATGATATAGTTAGTATAGATAGAGCTATGCGCTGGGGTTTCAATTGGGATTACGGTCCCTTTGAATTATGGGATGTAATTGGAGTAGAAGATTCGGTTAAGAAGATGGAGGCAGAAGGAGAAGAAGTTCCAGAACTGGTTAAAAACGTTTTAGCAACGGAAGAAAAAAGGTTTTATGTGGAAAAAGATAACCAAATATACTACTTCGATGCTAAATCAAAAAAGTATAAACCCATGGAATTGGATGAGAAAAATATTGACATTGCCAATATTAAAAAAGAAGAAGGCAAAATATTCAAGAAAAGCGCTGGTGCGACCATCCTGGATATGGGAGATGGAATTGCCTGCTTTGAAATGCACTCACCTCAAAATGCTATCGGTGTGGACATCATCGATAATATCTTAGAGAACATGGATAAAGTTGAAGATAATTTTAAAGGAATGGTCCTAACGAGTAAAGGTAACCACTTCTGTGTAGGCGCTAATTTGATGATGGTGCTTCTGGAAGCTCAAAACCAGGATTGGGACCTGCTCGACAGGATGATAGATAGGTTCCAGTCAGCAATGATGAGATTGAAATACTCTCAAATACCTGTTGTAGCTGCTCCTTACAGCATGGCTTTAGGTGGAGGGTATGAGATCATAGCCCATTGCGATTTTGTTCAGGCTGCAGCTGAAACTTATACTGGCTTAGTAGAAGTTGGAGTAGGCGTAATTCCTGCTGCAGGTGGTTGTAAAGAGCAGTTGATTAGAAGAGGAGAAAATATGCCCAGTGGTGCCGACCTGAGCAAAGGGGTTAATGATGCCTTTGAAACCATAGCTATGGCAAAAGTTGCTACTAGTGCCAAGGAAGCTAAAGATTACGGTTACTTTAGGTTAGCAGACGGTGTCAGCATGAACGGAGATCACCAACTATACCATGCAAAAAAAGCTGCAATTTCCATGGCAGAAAGAGGATATAGGCCTCCTAATCCAGCTAGGATAAAAGCAGTGGGAGACGGCGGGTATGCGGCAATGATGCAAGGGATCTATATCATGCATAAAGGCGGTTATATTTCTGATCATGATAGTCACATTGGCGGTAAGCTGGCTTATGTCTTAAGTGGAGGAAGAATTCAGGACGGAATGGAAGTAGATGAGCAGTATATCCTGGATCTGGAAAGGGAAGCTTTCTTATCCCTATTAGGAGAGCCAAAGACCCAAGAACGGATGATCAGTATGATCAATACGGGTAAACCCAAGAGGAATTAAGGAGGGGAGAATATGACAGAAGTTGTTATTGCGTGTGGGGCCAGGACTCCCGTAGGCAGAGCGCCAAGGGGAACCCTATCTAGGGAACGCCCAGAAGATTTGGCTGCTCTGGTTATCAAAGAAGTGATAAATCGTTCTGGTGTAGATGAAAAATTGATTGAGGATGTTATTTTAGGATGCTCTTTCCCTGAAGGAGAGCAGGGAATGAATATAGGTCGAGTGGCCAGCATGCGAGCAGGTCTTCCAAACGAAGTTCCGGGGCAAACGGTAAACAGGTTCTGTTCTTCCGGGTTGCAGTCAATATCAATGGCAGCAGAAAGGATTATGTCCGGCTTTGCAGATGTTATCATTGCGGGTGGTGTAGAGAGCATGAGCCTTGTTCCAATGGGCGGCAATAAAATTGCTCCAAACCCCGGGCTGATTGATAATATGCCGGAGGCTTATATCACAATGGGATTGACTGCTGAAGAAGTTGCCCAGAGATATAATATAGGTAGAGAAGAACAGGATGAATTTGCCTTAGAAAGTCATAAAAGAGCTGCTAAAGCAATACAAGAGGGCAAATTTGAAGATGAAATAGTTCCTGTGGAAGTAAAAAATCGGAAAGTTAAAAATGGAAAAATCAAAGAAGAAACCATAACCTTTAAGACCGATGAGGGAGTTAGACCTGACACAACTCTAGAAAAGCTGGGCAAATTAAAGCCTGTCTTTGCAAGAAACGGGACTGTTACAGCAGGGAATTCATCTCAGATAAATGATGCAGCAGCAGCAGTGTTAGTAACCACCAGGGAAAAAGCTGAGGAACTAGGCTTGCAGCCGCTAGCGGTATTTAAAGGCTTTGGAGTAGCCGGGGTAGATCCTGATGTCATGGGTATAGGTCCAGCTAAAGCTATACCCAAGGCCCTAGAATTAACAGGACTATCAAAAGAAGATATTGACCTAATTGAGTTAAATGAAGCTTTTGCTTCTCAAGCACTATACTGCATTAGAGAACTTGGCCTAGATCCTGAAAAAGTAAATGTAAATGGGGGAGCCATAGCTTTAGGTCATCCTCTAGGTTGTACCGGGGCTAAGTTAACTATTACCCTGTTAAACGAACTTGAGCGCAGAGGTGGACGTTATGGAATAGTTTCCATGTGTATTGGCGGTGGAATGGGCGCTGCTGGAGTTTTTGAGAGCTGCAAATAAAAAAGAATCTAAAAAATGAACAAAGGGGTGAATGTTTGTGAGTAAAGAACTTATCAAAGGTGGATCCTTTTTAATTGACAAGATTGAGCCAGAACAGGTATTTACACCTGAAGACTTTAGTGATGAACAAAAAATGATTTATAAAATGGCTAAGGATTTCGTTGAAGGAGAAGTGGTACCCAAACTAGAGGAATTGGAAAAACAAGAAGAAGGACTTGCTAAGGATTTAGTAAAAAAAGCTGGAGAGCTTGGCCTTGTCGGGGCGGATATTGAGGAAAAGTACGAAGGGACGGAAACGGACAAAATAAGCAGTTTCTTGGTAAATGAAATCTTTGCCAAGGGTGGGTCCTTTGCCCTTACTTTTGGTGCCCATACAGGGATTGGGACCTTACCGATAATTTATTATGGTACTGAAGAACAAAAACAACGCTACCTGCCTGATCTGGCATCAGGTGAGAAAATGGCTGCATATGCCCTGACAGAACCAGGGGCAGGATCTGATGCAATGAATATAAAAACCAGGGCTGTCCTTAGCGATGATGGAGAAAACTACATTCTTAATGGATCAAAGCAATGGATCACAAACGGTGGTTGGGCAGATGTATATGTGGTATTTGCAAAAATTGATGGAGAAAAATATTCAGCCTTTATTGTGGAAAGAGATTGGGAAGGAGTTTCAACAGGAGAAGAAGAAGAAAAGATGGGAATCAAAGGTTCTTCAACTAGGACCATCAATTTTGACGATGTAAAAGTGCCAAAAGAGAACTTGTTGTTTGATGAAGGCAAAGGTCACCAGGTGGCATTTAATGTCCTGGATTTGGGCAGGTATAAGCTTGGCATTGGCTGTCTTGGATCATCCAAGGAGGCTTTGAGAGAATCAATTAAATATTCTATGGAAAGAGAACAGTTTAAGACTCCAATTTATAAGTTCCCAATGATCATGGAAAAGATAGCAAAAATGACCAGCAAGATTTATGCTACTGAAAGCATGCTTTATCGGATAGCTGGTGATATTGAGGCGAGTTTGAATCAAATAGACAAAGAATCTGAAAATGTAGGCAAGGAAGCGTCAAAGAGAATAGGTGATTATGCCATAGAATGCTCCTTGGCAAAGATATATGCTTCGGAAATGCTCGACTGGGTTGTTGATGAAGGGGTCCAGGTTCATGGTGGCTATGGCTTTAGTGCAGAATATCCCATCGAAAGGATGTACAGAGATTCCAGAATAAACAGGATTTTCGAAGGAACCAATGAAGTCAACAGGATGATAATGCCGGCAACATTGATGCGTAAAGCTCAAAAAGGTGAACTGCCGGTGATGGGGGCAGCTCAAAAACTACAAAAAGAATTGGTATTACCAATAGAGCCTCCTGAGAAAAACGAGTTTCCATATCCAGAAATAAAACTGCTGGAAAATGCAAAGAAAATTTGTTTGATGGTTTCTGGAACGGCAGTAGAAAAATTTGGTGAAAAGTTGAGAGATCAACAGGAGATATTGACAAGGGTATCCAACCTTATGATCGAAATCTATATGATAGAAAGCGCCCTACTTAGAGCTATTAAAACAGGTAAAAAAGATAAAGACAAAGGAGAACTAATGGCAGCCCTTACTAAGCTTTATATAAATGATACCTGGCCAGAATTTGTGAAAAATGCTAAAGAGTCGTTGAAGGCTACTGAAGAAGGAGATAATCTTGCAACCATGCTTGCAGCATTGAAGAAACTTTCCAACTATGAAGAGGATAACATCGTGAAGCTTCAAAGAGGGATTGCAAAGAAGGTCTACGAAGTAAAAGACTATCCATTTCCCTATCAGTAAAAATTAAAAAAAAAGTGCCGGTTCTGATAAAATTTAGAACCGGCACTTGTAAAACTAGTACTTTTTTTTATATAATGGTAACGAAGCGTATGAAGTATTGTTCAGTTAATCAAAATATCATCAAAGATTAGGGGAGGTATAGGAATGGAGATCATAGTTTGTGTCAAGCAGGTTCCCGATACTACTGAGGTCCAAATTGATCCTGAAACTGGAACGCTAATCAGGGAAGGGGTCCCCAGTATTGTGAACCCATTTGATTTGAATGCTGTTGAAGCGGCACTCCAACTCAGGGATGAACATGGTGGTTCTGTAACTGTTGTTACAATGGGTCCTCCACAAGCCAAGGATGCATTAAAGGAATGCCTTGCTATGGGCGCTAATGAAGCTGTTTTATGTTGTGACAAAGAATTTGCCGGTGCAGATACATGGGCAACTTCTTATACCCTAGCTAAGGCAATAGAAACCATAGGCGAATATGACCTGGTTTTATGTGGCAAGGAAGCTATTGATGGGGATACCGCTCAAACAGGGCCGGGGATAGCAGAGCAACTTGGAATACCTCAAGTAACTTATTTACAGAAAATTGTCAAAGTTGAAGAGGATAAGATGCAGGTGGAAAGGGTAATAGATGGTGGTTCAGAAACTATAGAAATACCATTGCCAGCTCTTATGACATGTGAAAAGAGCTTAAATGAACCAAGATATGCAACTATTAAAGGAACTATGAAAGCTAATAAGAAGGAAATACCTGAGTATACCGCAGAAACTATCAGTGCTAAACCTGAAAGTATCGGTTTAAAAGGTTCACCAACCCAGGTTAAAAAGGTATTTGCACCTGAAAAGAAAAAAGGTGGAGAGGTAATTGAAGGAGAACCTGAAGAAGCAGTTAAAACTTTGATTGAAAGGCTTAAAGATACTAATGTAATTTAATTTATTAAATTACATTAAATTGAGCTAAGGATTAAATTGAAGTTGTATACCATAAGACTTATTTAGAAAGTTTTTATCTACTGATTAAGGAGGGAGCTAGAATGAGTGTATGGATAAATGAAGAAGAATGCACAGGCTGCGAGTTGTGTATTGATTCTTGTCCGTATCCTGAGGCCATTGTTATGGAAGACAATGTGGCAAAAATTACAGAAAAATGTACCAGCTGTGGCGCGTGTGAGGACGAATGTCCTACGGGCGCTATCACTGTAGAAAAAGTTGAGGATGAAAAGGCTGTTAATCTTGATGAATACAGAGGGGTTTGGGCTTTCATAGAGCAAAGGGGTGGAAAGGTCAACCCAACTTCCTATGAGATTTTGGGAGAAGCTACTAGGCTTGCAAAAGAGTTGGATACCCATGTAGGTGCTGTGATAATAGGTAGTGAAGTTTCTCACCTATTGGATGAAATTGCTGCTTATGGTGCTGAAAAAATATATAAAGTAGAAGAGAAAGTCTTTGAAAATTATAACACGGACACATATACTAAAGCTATGGTGGAGCTTATTCAAGAATACAAGCCTGAAATATTACTATTTGGAGCCACTAATGACGGTAGAGATTTTGCTTCAAGGATTGCTGCTAGAATTGATACTGGACTGACCGCTGATTGTACGGAATTAACAATAGATCTTGAAACCAGAAACTTGGAACAGACAAGGCCTGCTTTTGGCGGTAATATAATGGCAACTATCCTGTGTCCTACTCGTCGTCCTCAGATGGCGACTGTTAGGCCTAAGGTGATGGACGCTATAGAATCTGACCATAACAGAGAAGCAGAGATAATTGAGTTTAACACCAGCGCCAGCGAAGATGATTTAAGAACGAAAATTATTGATATGGTAGAATATGCTATAGAAACTGAAAAACTTGAAGATGCAGACATTATCGTTTCAGGAGGAAGAGGTCTTGGAGATCCTGAAGGTTTTAATGTGGTCAAGGACCTTGCCCAATGTATAGGTGGAGCTATGGGAGCTTCTAGGGCTACAGTGGATGCAGGCTGGATCCCCCATCATCACCAGGTTGGACAAACAGGAAAAACAGTTAAACCTAAACTTTATATTGCTTGTGGGATTTCTGGAGCTATTCAGCACTTGGCAGGAATGCAAACTTCAGATACAATAGTCGCTATCAATAAAGACCCAGAAGCTCCAATATTCGACGTTGCAGACTATGGAATCGTTGGAGATCTGTATGAGGTTATTCCAATTTTGAAAGCAGAATTACAGAAAGCACTTGGCCAAGAAGCCGGTTAATGCTGCTTGAAATTTACCGGGGAGGTAGCCGGCAGCGATAACCGGCTACCTCCCCGGTTTTTTGTAATATAGATATGGGTTTTTAGTTGTTTTGGTGAATGATTATTCATTCACCAAAATTCGAAAAATTGCCAAAATAGGAGGTGGTTGATTTGGAAGAAGGGAAAAGAACCTGGTTGAAAAATTACCCTGGTGATGTACCTGCTACATTAGATTACCCCGAAATAACTTTGTATGAATTTTTAGAAAGAAGTGCTTGGAAATATCCAGACAATAACGCCCTGTCTTTTTATGGTAAAAAAATAAAGTACAAGGAGCTGCTCAAGTATGTTGATGCTTTTGCAGGGGCATTAAGTCAGCTTGGTATTTCTAAGGGAGACAGGATTTCCATAATGCTCCCCAACTCTCCTCAAATGGTAATCTCCTATTATGCAGCATTAAAAATTGGAGCTATAGTTGTTCAAACCAATCCCATGTACAAGGAAAAGGAATTACTACATCAGTTGACTGATAGTGGGGCAGAAACAATCGTATGCTTAGATCTCGTATATGAGACAGTAAAAAAAGTACTCCCAAAAAGCAATATTGAGAATGTTATAGTGACTTCTTTGAAAGATTTTTTGCCCTTTCCTTTAAATCTAATCTATCCCTTAAAGCAAAGGAAAGATGGGCAGAAACCGGAAGTTCCCAAAGAAGATGATTTATTTTGGTTCAATGATCTTCTCTTCCTTGAAAAAAGTGTCGCTAAAGGAGAAATTTCACCTACTGATGATGTAGCACTCTTACAGTATACAGGCGGCACTACAGGAGTGCCCAAAGGAGTCATGCTAACTCATAAAAACCTTATTTCAAATACTTTGCAAGTAAGTTCCTGGGTTCCTGACTTGGAGGAAGGAAATGAAGTTATGATGGGAGCTTTGCCGTTTTTTCATGTCTATGGTATGACTGTAGGAATGAACTTTGCCATTTCACAGGCATCTTTACTGGTTTTGGTGCCGAGATTTGATGTTGATCAAGTTATGAAACAGATACAAAAGAACAATGTAACTTTATTTCCGGGAGCACCTACTATGTATGTAGCGGTGATCAATCATCCTAAAGTAAAACACTACGACCTATCTAGTATTAAGGCTTGCATAAGCGGGGCTGCTCCGTTGCCTGTAGAAGTCCAAAAACAATTTGAACAACTTACTGGAGGGAAATTAGTAGAAGGTTATGGGCTTTCGGAAGCTTCGCCAGTAACACATTGCAACCCTTTGTATGGCACAAGAAAGGGAGGTAGTATTGGATTTCCAATGCCTGATACGGACTGCGTGTTGATTGATTCTGATACCGGAAAAGTTGTGCCAGAAGGTGAAAGAGGAGAGCTTGTTGTTAAAGGTCCTCAGGTAATGAAAGGTTACTGGAATATGCAAGATGAAACTGCTAATGTATTATCTTCAAGGTGGCTTTATACCGGAGATATTGCGGTAATGGATGAAGAAGGTTACTTTTATATTGTTGATAGGAAAAAAGATGTGATCTTGTCAGGTGGATTTTCTGTTTTCCCTAGAGATGTGGAAGAAGTGCTGTATCAACACCCTGCAGTGGAGGAAGCTGCAGTTGTTGGAGTCTGCGATGAGTACAAAGGTGAGGCCGTTAAAGCCTGCATATCTGTTAAAAATGGTGAACAGGCAGATGAAGAAGAGATAAAAAAATACTGTAAAAAGCAGCTTGCAGCATATAAAGTCCCTAAAATAGTCGAATTTAGAGAAGAACTACCTAAGACCATGGTAGGTAAAATTTCACGGAGAATGTTGACAGATGAAGAAGCTGAAGAGATAAATTCCAGGCAAGCAGAAGCCTCAAAGGAAAAAGCTGGTAAATAAAATTGATTTTATTCTCCCATTTTACTGTGCCCTAGTCACCCTGTAGTAAATCAAGCAAGATATTTGCCATAATTCGTTCTATGTGTTATAATTCCTATGTGTAATAAGATGGATTTCTATTAGTAAGCAGAATTTGTAGTACCTGTGAGCTCTCGCCCCAAAGGTGGGGGTCTTTTTTTATTAAAGCTCAGGGGTTAATTACAATAACATTTACCAGTACAGGATACGGGGGTGTATATATGAATTATAAAGATACTCTGAACCTACCAAAGACCGATTTTCCCATGCGGGCCAAGCTGCCAAAACAAGAACCTGAAGTATTAAAGGAATGGGAAGATATGGATATTTATACAAGGGTTCGAGAGGAGAGAAAAAATAGGCCCAAGTATATCTTGCATGATGGACCACCTTATGCTAATGGGGATATACATATGGGAACTGCTTTGAATAAAGTCCTTAAAGATATTATCGTAAAATTCAAGACATTACAAGGATATGATTCTCCTTATATTCCGGGTTGGGATACCCATGGTCTACCCATCGAACATCAAATTATCAAAACCCAAAAAGTTGACAGGGAAAAGATGACCGATATTGAATTCAGGCAGGCCTGTCATGATTATGCTATGAAATATGTGGAAATTCAAAAAGAACAATTCAAACGTCTCGGCGTTCGTGGAGATTGGGAAAAACCATATTTAACTTTATCCCCTGACTTTGAAGCTGAACAGATAAGGGTTTTTGGGGAAATGGCGGAAAAAGGGTATATTTATAAAGGTCAAAAGCCGGTTTATTGGTGCACCTCATGTGAAACTGCTCTCGCAGAGGCGGAAGTAGATTATGTGGACAAAAGATCGCCATCAATATATGTGAGCTTTGAGGTTAAAGATGACAAGGGATTAATCAATGAAGAAAGTTCTGTTGAAGTAATAATATGGACTACTACGCCGTGGACCATACCAGCAAACCTGGCTATTGCTCTTCATCCCGAGTTTAATTACTCTTTGATCAAGGATAATGATAATGATAGAAAGTATATCCTTGCTACAGAGCTGGTTGAAAGTGTAATGAAAGAGATAAAAGTAGAAGATTATGAGGAGATAGCGAAATACAAAGGAGAAAATCTGGAAGGAATGGTTACGAAACATCCTCTATATGATAGGGATTCCGTAATTATTTTGGGAGATCATGTTGGACTGGATCAAGGTACTGGTTGTGTCCATACTGCCCCGGGACATGGTCAAGAAGACTATGAAATAGGTAAAAAATATGATCTTGAAATACTGTCGCCCCTGGATGATAAGGGAGTTTTCACTTCAGATGCAGGTCAATTTGAAGGCCTTAACTATGAGGAAGGCAATAAAGCGGTGACAAAAGCTTTGGAAAAGGAAAATGCTCTTTTAAACCTGGACTTTGTAACCCACCAATATCCTGTATGTTGGCGCTGTAAGGAGCCAATTCTGTTCAGGGCCACTGAGCAGTGGTTTGCTTCCATTGATGGATTTAGAGAGGAAGCCTTAGAAGCCATTGAAAATGTCAAGTGGATACCTTCATGGGGGAAAATGAGAATAAAAGGTATGATCGAAAATCGCAGTGACTGGTGCATTTCAAGACAGAGGGTGTGGGGTGTACCCATCCCCATATTTTACTGCCAGGGATGTGGTAAAGAGATAATAAACGAGGAAACAAATGAAGCTGTTTCAAGTTTATTTGAGCGGGAAGGTTCAAATGCTTGGTTTGAGAAAAGTGCAGCGGAAATCCTTCCCCAGGGATATTCATGTGAAGGTTGTGGTAGTCAAGACTTTGACAAAGAAACGGATATTATGGACGTATGGTTTGATTCGGGCTCTACTCACAGGGCTGTATGTGAAAAAAGAGAAGAGTTAACCTCACCTGTAGACCTATATCTTGAAGGAAGTGACCAATATAGAGGATGGTTTCAGTCTTCCTTACTAACTTCAGTGGCTACAAGGGATAGAGCTCCATATAGATCTGTTTTGACAAATGGTTGGGTAGTTGATGGAGAAGGGCGTAAGATGAGTAAATCTATGGGGAATGTAATGTCTCCAATTGAAATTATAGATCAATACGGCGCTGATATTTTACGCCTTTGGGTTTCTTCGTCAGACTTTAAAGAAGATGTAAGGGTTTCTGATAATATCTTGAAACAGGTAACCGAAAGTTATAGAAAGATTAGAAATACAAGCAGATTTATCCTTGGAAATCTGCATGACTTTGATCCCGAGAAGGATATGGTTGCATACGAGGAACTGAATGAATTAGATCGCTTTGCTTTATCAAAGTGTGCAGAACTGAATGAAAAAGTTGTGGATGCATATGAAAATTTTGACCTGCATATCTTTTATCACATGGTCCACAATTTCTGCGTGGTTGATATGAGTCAATTCTACCTGGATGTGATTAAAGATAGGCTTTATACTATGCCTAAGGATTCACATTTGAGGAGATCATCTCAGACAGCTATGTATATTATCATTGATAATCTTGTAAGGTTATTGGCTCCTGTTTTAACATTTACAAGTGAAGAGATTTGGAAATATATGCCGGGAAAAAGAGAAGAATCTGTGCAAATGGCTCTTTTAAGGGATGATATAGATGAATACCGGGATCTTAAACTAGAAAACAAATGGGAAAACTTCTTGCAGTTTAGAGATCAAGTAACAAAAGCCCTTGAAGAGGCCAGGTCGGATAAGAAAATAGGGAATTCTTTAGAAGCTTCTGTGGTTATTGTCCCAGATGAAAGTTTCTATGAGGATTTAAAATACTTTGAAAACGGGCTAGATGACTTATTTTTAGTGTCTCAGGCTAAGATTATAGCTAAAAATGATCAAGCTTCCATCCAGGCCCAGGTTAAAGATGTGTTGGTTGAACATGAATTTGAAGGAACAAAGATCTATGTACTGTCAGCTTTTGGAGAAAAATGCCCCAGATGCTGGAAATACGATGGGCTTGATGACGAATCAGGTATATGTCCACGGTGTTTGGACGTAATGGCTTCAGTTTGAAAAAAATCCCCGGTTTAAGATAAGCCGGGGATTTTTTTGCAATGTGCTAGAGTAATACTCTTACAAATTAAAGGCCTCGGGTAATCAGTGAAAACCCAAAACATGAAAAGTTAGTAAGAAAATAAAATGGGTTTAAAAGGGGAAAATTAATTTTAGGAGGTTTTCAATATGAGATTTAAGGAGGATCAATCAAATAATAATGAAGATGAACTCAAAGAACAGCAGAAGTATTTGATCAGAAAAATAGAAGAATTGGCGCAAAATATGGAAAAATACAATATTGCCGAGTATATTCAACTTTTAAATGATCCCAAAAGATTTTTTTGGGTTAATTTTCTGGGTGGGGTAATCCGAGGCTTTGGCATTGCTGTTGGGCTGACAATTCTTGGAGCACTCTTAATATATTTTTTACAGCAATTAGTTGTATTGAATTTGCCTCTAATTGGAGATTTTATTGCAGAACTAGTCAAGATAGTTCAAGAAAACCTTTAGAAGGAGCGCCATGTTGGATTATGTAGACAAAGACTAGAAGAGGTACTTAAACCAAGGGAGAGGGAGTTAGAAACTAGATTGGAAAGGGAAGAAGATGATAATATGGAATGATTGGAGGAGCTGGATGTGGGTTATTTGTTTATGGTTTTGAGTATTATTCTAATAGATCAAATATCAAAAGCTGTTGTAGTGGCAAACATGAAATTAGGTGAGACTATCTACCTTATACCCGATATTTTCAGGGTAACATACTCTGAAAATCCTGGTGCAGCCTTTGGTATTATGGCATATAGAACTAACTTTTTCATAATTGTGACGGTTATTTTGCTTATAGTAATTGCTGTACTGATTATAAGGCTAGGCAGTGAATATAAATTGTTTAAAATTGGACTGGCCCTTCAGTCTGGCGGTGCTGTAGGAAATTTGATTGATAGAGTAAGGACCGGTTATGTGGTTGATTTTTTGGATCTTACCTTTTGGCCCATATTTAATGTAGCTGATATCGCAATTGTAATTGGTGTGTTGATTCTGGTGATCTCTATTATAAAAGAACCAATTATAGATAATAATGATAAACAGGAAAATAAATGTTAAACAGTACTCCTTATCCTAGACAATTAATCAGGGGGTAAGCTTTGATGATTGAATATAAAGTAAATATAGAAGATGAAGGTAAAAGGTTTGACAATCTATTTCAAAAGCTAACCGGTGAGAGTAGAAGCCAGGCTAAAAAGATGATCGATGCTGGAAAAGCTATGGTCAATAACAAAAAAAAGAAGCCGGGTTACAAAGTTAAGTTGGGGGATTTAATTGTAATTGAAACCGAAAAATCTGAGGATCAAAAGATAGAGAAAGACCCGGAGAACACCCCAATATTTCCTGAAGCTGTTCATTTGGATATTATCTACGAAGATAAATATTTAATGATAATAAATAAACCTGCAGGAATGGTAGTCCATCCAGCTCCAGGGAATGAGAAAGGAACGCTGGTTAATGCCCTACTGCACTACACTGAGGAGCTATCAACTGCTGGAGGCAAATTTCGTCCTGGCATAGTTCACAGGCTTGATAAAGATACTACGGGAATAATGTTGATTGCAAAAGATGATGAAACCCATTCTTACTTTAAAGACAAATTTAAATCTAGGGAGATTACCAAGGATTATTTAACCTTTTGTTATGGGGATTACCCTGAAGAAAAAGGAATAATAGAGAGCCCTATAGGAAGACATCCTGTGGAAAGGAAAAAAATGACGGTCGCTGAGGGTGGCCGTTTTGCTGCCACAAAGGTGAAGGTTTTAAGACGTTTTTTATTTGAAAAAAAAGTTTTAAGTTACCTTAAAGCTACTCCAGTAACCGGTAGGACCCATCAGATAAGAGTCCACCTTGCACACTCAGGCTTTCCCATTCTAGGAGATACTACTTATGGCAGCAAAGATCAAAAGAAAATGAACAAAAAAATTTATAAGTTTATGAAAGATTTTGAGGGACAGGCTTTGCACGCTTTTAGATTGAAATTCTATCATCCTTATAAAGAAAAAGAAATGTCATTTAGGGCTCCATTGCCTGTTCAGTTTAAGGCTTTAATCAGATGGCTTAACGGGGGTTACAAATAAAGTGTTGTGATTATCATAGATTACCATGCCAGGTTTGGCTCCTTTAGGCTTTCGAACATGCTTAATCTTGGTGTAATCTACTGGTACATTGCTGGAATTTCTGCCTTTAGAATAGTAAGCTGCGATTTGCGCTGCTTCTTCTATTGTGGATAAAGGGATATCTTTACCTTTTATGATCACATGGGAGCCTGCTATTTCTTTAGTGTGAAGCCAAATATTTTCTGGAGCAGCCTCCTTAGTAGTTAACTGATCATTTTGTTTATTGTTTTTTCCAACTAAGATGTCAAAACCATCTCTAGAAACAAATTTAAGCGGTTTACTACCTTGAACCGATTTTTTCTTTCTTGTAGTAGTTTTAGCTTTTTCCAAGTAACCTACCTTTATAAGTTCATCTTTAATTCCCTCTAAGTCTTCCAGTGTAGGCGCATTTTCAAGTTGATAACTGATACTCTCCAAATATTCCAACTCAGCTTCAGTATTGTTTATTTCTTTTCTCAATCTTTTGTTTCTTGCTTTAGCTTTTTGATATTTTTTAAAATACCTCTGAGCATTTTCACTGGGTGAAAGGGACTTATCCAGTTTTATTTTAATATTTTCCTGGGGCTCCTTGTAATAATTTACAACTTCTATTTGAGTGTTAGTAGGTTTTTTACCTTCAAATATATATAAATTTGCTGTTAAAAGTTCGCCGTAAATTTTATAGTTTTCGGCGTTTTCGCTTTCATTGAATTCTTTTTGTTGTCTTTTTAATTTTTTTCTTGTTTTTTTAAGGAGTTGCGTTATTTTTTTACTGAGTTCAGTTTTGAGGTTAAATTTTTGAAGTTCAGTTTCTTTTAATCGGTAAAACTCATCCATGGTTTCCATTAGATCAAGATTCGCGCTTACGTTTTCAAAGGAAGAGTTGTTATTGACATTCCCAGAATTTAAGTGTTTAAGAGGTATGAAGTAGAAATCTGAGTAAGTATTTTTTTCAATATCTTTAATCATTACCGGCTCATAGTTACCTGTGTAAATGTTGTCTTTAATATTATCTAGTTGCTGCTTTAGTTCCTCAATATATCTCTCAAGATTACCTTCAGAAATCTCATTAAAATTTATATTGAGAAGCTGGGCCCGGTAAGCTATCTCTCGAGCTAGAAGGGGGCTGACCCCTTGATAATTCTCAAGCACAACCTTTTCGGCTTCTTTATCGGCTATTTTTTCTGATTTGAGATTTACAGCGCCCTCTTTCCAAGGGTTATGTTTAGTTTGAGCCGGTGGTCTTTCAAATAAGATTCCTGGCATTATTTCTCTCTTGTTAGAAAACTCTCTTTCAATCCTCTTAATACCATCCAAAATTCTCCCGTTCTTTTTGTCAACAAGAATTATATTACTGTGTTTGCCCATTATTTCAACGGTCAAAAAAAGTTCCTTCTCTAAACCAAACTCGTCCCTGTGAACTATGTCAAAGTCAATGATCCTATCACCTTCATACTGTTTCACTTCTTTTATGACCCCACCTTTAAGATATTTTCTTAATAGCATACAAAATGAAGGTGGGTGATCAGGATTATCATATTTTTTTGTGGTTAAATTAACCCTACAAAATCTAGGGTTAGTGCTCATAAAAAGAATTAAGTTTTTTTTATGATTTCTCAATAAAACAGAAATCTCATGTTTGTTATGTTGGTAAATATTGTTAATCCGAGCTTCTTTCAGCTGATTATTCAAAGTTTTTACAATAGCTCTGGTTACAAAACCGTCAAATGGCATTGTTAAACACCCCTGCCCTAGTATAATTCTTTTTTGGTTTATGGTCAAAGTGAATATAATAATAATTCATAATTCTCCTATATTATCATTTTTTTCGATCTTACGAATAACAATTTTATGAGAAGTAAGACAAGGAGAGGAGGCTTCAAATTGATTAGGTCATCCTATCGCAGCAAAATAGAACAAATTGAAAACTTCTTTAATACAGATTTGGAAAAGGGTTTAAGTGAGTTAGAAGCAGAAAAAAGGTTAGTTGAATATGGTGAAAATGCCATAGAAGGCAGCGCACAGGCCAGTTGGTATTTAATATTGTTGGATCAATTCAGGGATTTTATGGTATTGGTTCTCCTGGGCGCTACTTTATTATCTGGATTGTTAGGTGAATATACCGATGCAATTACGATTATAGCTATAGTCATATTAAACGCGGTGCTGGGGTTTTATCAGGAATTTAAAGCGGAAAAGTCCCTGGAAGAATTGAAAAAAATGACCGCGCCAAAGACAACAGTAGTCAGGGATGGGAAGTTAAAAGAAATTTGGGCAAGGGAACTTGTTCCTGGTGATCTTGTTCTACTAAAGGCTGGCGATAGGGTGCCTTCAGATATACGCTTGAGTGAAGTGATAGGCCTTGAGTGTAATGAAGCTTCTCTCACGGGTGAATCCGATGCTGTTAGCAAGATAGTTGAAAGGATAGGCGATAAAATAGATTCACCGGGGGATTTACTGAACTGTGCTTTGATGGGAACTGTCGTGGTAAATGGTAGAGGTAAAGGTGTAGTTATTCAAACCGGCATGAATGCAGAAATGGGAAAAATAGCTGGAATGATTCAACAAGAAGATGTTAAGGTTGAAACACCCCTTCAACGAAGATTGAATCAGCTCGGAAAGGTTTTAGTAATAGCATGCTTGGCTGTTTGTGCCCTGGTAGTTGTAATGGGGATTTGGAGAGGGGAATCAACCTACCACATGTTCATGGCGGGAGTCAGCCTTGCAGTTGCCGCAATTCCTGAAGGTCTGCCTGCAATCGTTACAATTGCCTTAGCTATAGGTGTTCAAAGAATGATGGATAGAAAAGCCCTGGTTAGAAAACTTCCAGCAGTGGAGACTCTTGGTTGTGCAACAATTATATGCTCGGATAAGACTGGGACTTTGACAAAAAATGAAATGGAACTTGTGCAAACCTTTTCCATGGCAAAAAACAACAAAAAGTATCGCGACAAAGCTCTAGAAATAGGTGTGATTTGCAATAATACTAGAATAATCACCCATAAACATAAAAAAAATAAATTTGAATTGATAGGTGATCCCACGGAAAAGGCTTTAATGGAAGCAGGATTGGAAAAGGGACTGGACAAAAAAGTGCTGCTAAAAGACCATGAATTTGTTTTAGAACATCCCTTTGACAGTGAAGAGAAACTTATGAGTGTACTCTATTATGACAATAAGAATAGAAGATATAAGCTTTTTGTCAAAGGTGCGCCGGAAGCTATTATAGATAGATGTAACCAGGTGATTTTGTCTGATGGCCCCAGGAAACTCGACCCAAAAGTTAAAGAAGAACTTATCAAAAATAATGAAATAATGGCTTCAAAGGCGTATAGAAACATTGCTGTGGCTTATAGAGAGTTAGGTAAAGAAGGGAAAAACCTCCCCCGGCAAAAACAGGAAACAAAGCTGACTTTTGTCGGCTTACATGGTTTGCTTGATCCCCCAAGGAAAGAGTCAATAGATGCGGTTTCATCCTGCAAAAGAGCAGGAATAAGACCTGTGATGATAACAGGTGATCACAAATCTACTGCCCTGGCAATTGCTAGAAAAATAGACATGTTACCTACCTGGGGTGAAGTTATAGAGGGAAAAGAACTTGAGGAGATGAGTCAGGAAAACTTGAAAAGAAAATTGAGCAAGGCATATGTTTTTGCCAGAGTGTCTCCACATCATAAGCTTAGAATTGTCAGGGCTTTTCAAGAACTGGGTCATGTAGTTGCTATGACTGGGGATGGAATAAATGACGCTCCGGCAGTCAAGGCATCTGATATTGGTGTCTCAATGGGTAAAACCGGTACCGATGTCACTAAAAATGCAGCTGATTTAATCCTCTCCGATGATAATTTTGCCACTATAAAGGCTGCTGTGGAAGAAGGTAGAGGAATCTTTGATAATATTAAAAAGTTCATTAAATTTTTACTCGCATGTAATATTGGTGAAATAATGGTGATGTTTTGGAGTATGTTGTTAGCCCTCCCCCTACCTTTGAAACCAATCCAGATTTTATGGGTTAATCTTGTCACCGATGGTTTTCCTGCAATAGCTCTGGGTTTGGATTCCAAAGATAAGGATATAATGAATCGACCTCCAAGAGATCCTTCGGAAGGGATATTTACATTTGACTTTAGTACTATGATACTCAGGAGAGGATTTTTGATAAGCCTGGTGACATTATTTGTTTTTTACAGGTCACTGGAATTAAATCCCGATATTCATTATGCCAGGACTATGGCTTTGTCAACTCTAGTCTTGTGTCAATTGTTATACGTGTTTGAATGTCAATCAGCCAAGTCTTCAATATCTTTGGAAAAGATCATGAAAAATCCTTCTATTATAGCTGCCATTATAGTTTCTTATCTTATGCTATTACTTGTAATTTACCAACCCTTTTTTGCTAGGGTTTTTGATACCTATCCGATTAGTGGTCAAGATTGGATTATAGTAATGATATTTTCCCTCTTTCCCGGGATAATAGAATGGCTTTATAATAAGGGTAAAAGATTGTTGAATAACTAGATAAAGAATAATTAGAATGAATAAGAATGTAAGCCGGTTTTGGTATTTGGAGCTTTGACAGAATTGCCAATTTAACTTAAAATCAAGATCAGGTATATGTAATTCATTTTCAAGTAACTAAGTAGGTGTTTTGTTATGAGACAAAAAACCTGGATTAAAAAAAACATGAGGGAGAATAATATCAGGCTAACAAGACAGCGGGAAATACTGATAGATTATTTAATAGTGCAAAAAACACCTAAGTCTGCTGAAGAGATTTACAAAGAGATTGAAAATCAAAATATCAGCTTGACTACAGTTTATAGAAATCTTGAATTATTAAAGGAAATTGGAATTGTTGAAGAACTGACATTAGAGGGAGGGGAATTCAGATATATTATAAATTGTTATTCTCATCACTGGCATCATGCTGTTTGCACTAAATGCGGGTATACAAAGCGCCTCACTCATTGTCCCTTGGAATTTGAAATAATTAAGAGTTCATTGTCTGAGTTTGAAATAACTGGACATAGATGGGAAGTTTATGGTACTTGTCTTGACTGTAAGGAAAACACTTCTCTTACCAGTTCAAAGTTCAGTTAAATAATTTATTAGATAGATGATTTTAATCGTTATTATCACTGGACATTGTGGAACATAGCAAATAAGTTTTTGGAATTCGATTTAACCGATCATAAACTTGAGAGGAGGTGAAGACCTGAGTTACTAAAATATCGTTTCCTCGTGATAGGTTAATACCATGGGAAGGAAAGACCTATTGCACCTGCCGTACCTAACAGGAAGTTGCTGGTCTGTCTTCTACTTTAGGTAGATGACCCTAAACTGGCGAAACAGAGTGAAATTCTCTGCGGTATGTCACACTTCCTGGTTCGGTGGCGGTGGTTTTTAGGCACAAGGTTTAGATTTGTGCATATTTTAGTAACCAGGAGCTTGATAAGATGCAGAGCATGACAGGATTTGGCAGTGGGTTGACTAGAACTTCAGAGCTAGAATGCAAAGTGGAGATAAAGTCAGTTAATCACAGGTATTTGAATATTATCGTTAAAGGCCCTAAGGATTTTTTTGCCCTTGAGGAGAAGGTCAGGCAGATAGTTAATGAACATTTAACCCGGGGTAGAATAGATGTCAAAGTGGATATAAGTTTTTTTGCCCAAAATCAAGTTGAGCCGGTATTAAACCCTCAGATTGCCGAAAAGTATCACCAGGGTTTAAAAAAACTTCAGGAAATAACTGGGGAAAACTCTGTAGAAAACTTTTCATTAACCCAGATTCTAGCAAGGATGCCTGAAGTTTTTTCATTGGAAAAGAGGGATTTTGATGCAGGTAAGTACTGGTCAACTATAGAAGAGTCTACCCATAAGGCTATCTCCGAACTGATTGAGATGAAAAAATCTGAAGGACAAGCCATGAAAAATGATATAATTGCAAGAAAAAACTTTCTTGAAGATTTGACAAAAAAAATAAAAGAAAGAAGCCCCATTATGCAAGCGCAAATTAAAGAAAGATTTGTCAATAAATTAGAAGAACTATCAAAGGAGGGAATCTTAGAAAAGGATAGAATTATTGGAGAAGCAGCACTATATGCTGAAAAAACAGTGATCGATGAAGAGATTGTCAGACTAGAGAGCCACCTTAAACAACTGGGAGATATTTTAGATCAAGAGGCGATTGGTAGAAAACTTGATTTCCTCTTGCAGGAAATTAACAGGGAAATCAATACTATTGCTGCTAAGGCATCGGATGAGGAGATTTCAAATATCGTTATTGAAGTGAAGAGTCAAGTAGAAAAGGTGAGAGAACAGGTTCAAAACGTAGAATGAGTTGTATAATTTGAGTAAGTTGCTTATTATGGGGAAATAAGCTATACTATTAGTAAGAAAATACACTTTAATTTTATTGCTGCAGTATATTCCGATACTAAA
>CAZCIZ010000008.1:0-58532 GCA_964498995.1 uncultured Clostridia bacterium
AACCTTCGTGTACCTTGGCTGGTAAGGCAGAAAAGGTGTAATAAAAACTTAAAACTAATCTCCATATACTGCTGCAGTGAAATAAATTAGTTATTTTCATTACTGGTTGTGGTGTGAAAACCCAAAACATGGGGAGTTAGTATTGTAATATGGTAGTTAATATTTTTTTTGGAGGAGTAACCAAATGGAGGGGATAATACCGGAAGATATTGTGGAAGAAATCAGAATTAAAAATGATATAGTGTCAGTTGTATCTCAATATGTAGATATCAAAAAAAGAGGCAAAAATTACCTGGGTTTATGTCCCTTTCACCAAGAGAAAACACCATCTTTTAGTGTTTCGCCGGAAAAGCAATTATTTTATTGCTTTGGTTGTAATGAAGGTGGAAATGTTATTTCATTTATTATGAAAATGAACAATCTACCCTTCCCGGAAGCATGTGAACACCTAGCCCGGCAGGCAGGCGTTGAGATTCCCCGGCAAAGAATGCATAAATCAGGCCATTCAACAGAAAGGGAAAATATTAAAAAATTAAATAACCTTACAGCATCTTTTTATCATAAAATACTAAGAAAGTCAAATAGAGCAATCCCTGCAAGAAAGTATCTACATGAAAGAGGCTTGACTGAAGAGAGTGTTGAGAAATTTTCCCTTGGTTTTGCACTGAATGAATGGAACCTGCTTCTTGATTTTTTGATAAAAAAAGGTTTTAAAGAAGAATTTATTTATAAAGCAGGGCTTGCTGGCAAGAGTAGTGGTAAAGGAAAAACTTTTGACAAGTTTAGAAATAGAATAATTTTTCCTATTAAAGACCAAAGAGGAGATGTGATCGGTTTTGGAGGGAGAGCTATTACTGACGAACAACAGCCCAAGTATTTAAATTCGCCGGAGACACCTGTTTTTAACAAAAGAAAAGTATTGTATGGGATAGATCAGGCATATAAAAATATCAGAGATTTCAAAGGTGCGGTTGTAGTTGAAGGCTATATGGATGTTATAATGATGCATCAATTCGGGTTAATGAATGCTTTGGCACCTCTTGGTACTTCCTTTACAGAAGATCAGGGAAGGTTATTGAAATACAATGCTGACACTGTATATATTGCTTTCGATGCAGATGCTGCTGGAGAAGCTGCGGCCTTGAGAAGTCTAACGCTTCTGCAACAACTCGGGCTAAATGTTAAGGTTTGTAACCTGCCTGATGGTATGGATCCCGACGATTATCTGAACAAATTTGGGAAAGAAAAGTTTGAACAAAATATACTTGGAAAAGCTGAACCTTTTACGTACTACCGCCTTAGACAAGCTGCAAAAAGTAGAGATATACAATCTATTGAAGGAAAAAAAGAGTTTGTTGAAGAAGTATTGCCTTTGATTGCTAAATTGAACAGTGCTATAGAGCAAGATGAATATTTGAAAATAATTTCTGATTGGCTAGGAACCGAAAAAAATGCTCTAGAAAGAGAGCTTAATAGAATTATGAATGAAATAGAAAAGAACTACAAAAAAGAAAGTC
Source organism: uncultured Clostridia bacterium (assembly GCA_964498995.1). Lineage (GTDB taxonomy): Bacteria > Bacillota > Natranaerobiia > Natranaerobiales > Natranaerofabaceae > Natranaerofaba. Next base: position 1,518 of record CAZCIZ010000008.1, read on the forward strand.
AAGCAAAAGATTATAGGAGTAGAAAAAGGAATAATCAAGAGTTATATAGAAGGGATAAAGGACAATTGCGTGCAGAGGAAGAATTATTAACCTTGATGTTGAATTATTTTGATACTATTCCCCTAGTCAAGGAATATTTACACCCTGAAGATTTTTATAAAAAGGAATGGTCTGTGATAGTCCATCGGCTTTTTTTATTAGAAAGCCAGGGTGAAACCGAACTGGATATGTCCTTGATGCTTATGCAAAAAGAAGGGGAAGAAAAAGAGAATGTTTCTGATGTGGATATGGAAAATTTAGAAAAGGAAATTACAAGACTTGCCCTTAGAGAACATCAAAAACCAGATGAAAATTTGATCAAAAAAATTGTTAAAGACTGTGCTTTTAAGATAAAAGGTAGAGGTATGAAACAAAAAAGAGAAGAATTGCAGGAGAGATTAAAGAAAATTGATCCCTCACAGGATCATGAAGAATATAGAAAAACTCTAGCTGAATTGCAAAGATATATAAAATTAGAAAAATCTAAAAACCTCGACCTGGAGGGAAGGGGGGTAGGAGAAAATGGCAAAGAATAAGCAAACTTTCGAACAAATGAAGGATGAACTTGTTAAAGTAGGAAAAGAGAGAGGCTTTTTGACCTATAAAGAAATTATGGATCAGCTATCAGAGTATGAATTGACCAGCACACAGGTTGATGATTTTTATGAGGACCTGTCCCAGGCTGGAGTAGATGTAGTAGACGCAGTAGGTGAAAGTAGCAGCAGTACAGGTGACGAAAAAGAAGATATAAATCTTTCTCTTCCAGAAGGAGTTGAGGTTAGTGACCCGGTAAGGATGTACTTGAAAGAAATTGGCAAGATTCCCCTTTTAACTCCTGATGAAGAGATAGAGCTTGCCAAAGAAGTAGAAGAAGGCGATGAAGATGCGAAAAGAAGGTTAGCTGAAGCTAACCTGAGGTTAGTCGTAAGCATAGCAAAAAAATATGTTGGTAGAGGAATGTCCTTCCTGGACTTGATTCAGGAGGGTAACTTGGGCTTGATTAAAGCGGTGGAAAAATTTGATTATAGAAAAGGATATAAATTTAGCACCTATGCTACCTGGTGGATAAGGCAGGCTATTACCAGGGCAATAGCGGACCAAGCCAGGACAATAAGGATACCCGTTCACATGGTAGAGACTATAAATAAGTTGATTAGGGTATCAAGACAGCTTGTTCAGGAACTTGGACGTGAACCCTTACCGGAAGAAATCGCTGAAAAAATGGGGATTAGCGAAGAGAGGGTTAGGGAAATAATAAAAGTAGCCCAGGAACCAGTTAGTTTAGAAACGCCTATTGGAGAAGAAGACGATAGTCATCTTGGTGACTTTATAGAAGATCAAGATGCTAAGCCTCCAGCTGAGGCTGCTGCTTTTGAACTTCTGAAAGGTCAGTTGGAAGGAGTTCTTGAGACTCTTACTTCTAGGGAAGAGAAAGTTCTAAGATTGCGCTTTGGACTTGATGATGGCAAAACTAGAACCCTTGAAGAAGTAGGTAAGCACTTTGGAGTTACCAGAGAAAGAATAAGGCAGATCGAAGCCAAAGCATTGCGCAAGTTGCGCCATCCGATGAGAAGCAAGAGACTAAAAGACTATTTAGAATAAGTTTGAATAAATTGAATAAATTAAAATTAATTTTTTTTAAGAAAAGGTATTGACTTAAAAGGTTTTATTGAGTATAATGATCTCTGCCGGTCAGGAAATGTTCCTCAGTAGCTCAACGGTAGAGCGATCGGCTGTTAACCGATAGGCTGCAGGTTCGAATCCTGCCTGAGGAGCCAAATGGGCCCATAGCTCAGTTGGAAGAGCAACCGGCTCATAACCGGTTGGTCCCTGGTTCGAGCCCGGGTGGGCCCACCAAAATTTGAATATGGCCCCTTGGTCAAGTGGTTTAAGACATCGGCCTTTCACGCCGAAGACAGGGGTTCGAATCCCCTAGGGGTCACCACTTTAGTGGGCGAATAGCTCAGCTGGGAGAGCACCTGCCTTACAAGCAGGGGGTCACAGGTTCAAGTCCTGTTTCGCCCACCATTTAATTGCTAAAAACACCTTAAAGCAGGTGTTTTTTTGTATTAGGCAGGAATTTTAATTTTAGTGCTGAAAAGCTAATAAAAAGAAATAAAGAAATAGGTGAGTTAAATACAAAATGATGGCAAAAATACCAACAAGGATCAAAAGAATAGCAAAATTAACCCCGTATAGTACTAAGCTGGTCGTTGATCTGGGCACTGACCATGGTTACTTGCCTGTGTTATTGATCTCATGGGGTAAATCCAATAAAGTGATAGCCTCGGATATAGCGGCTCTGCCTTTGAAACAGGCAAGGGAGACTCTGAAAAAGTTTAACGTGGAATCTAAGGTTGAATTAAGGCAAGGGGATGGACTGTCGGTGTTAAAGGAGGGTGAATTTCCCGATGTTATAGTGATAGCGGGAATAGGAGGTAATAATATTTTGGAAATATTGAGCCAAGCTGAAAACACCTGGAATCATGGTGGTGAGGTTAGTTTGATAATTCAGCCTATGGATGAGATAAAGGCCGTAAGAAAATTTTTACTGGATTCAGGGTTTGCAATTGAAACTGAGGATATAGTTAAGGAAAGACAGAAACTTTATCCAATAATTCATTTTTGTCCAGGTTTTGAAAAGGTACAAGATGATGTTATACTTGAGCTAGGGCCCAGATTGATTGAAAGTCCCAAATGGGAATTTGTTGAGTATTTGGATTATGTAATTGCCAGAAAAGAGAAGAAGATTATGAATTTAAAAAAAGCGAAAAAGCAAGATGAATTAATCAAAGAAAAGCTTGAAAAAGTTATGAATGACCTCAATAAAATCAAAGAGGTGAAGCGGGTTGTACTTAAAAGGATGGCAGATAACACAAAAAATTGAAGAAAAAGCTCCGGTGAAATATGCTGTAGAAGAGGATAATGTAGGGCTTCAGTTGGGTTCAATAGGAAAAGAGGTTAAAAAATGCCTTTTAGCATTGGATGTTACTGAAGATGTTATCCAGGAAGGGATTCAAATAGGGGCTGAGCTTATTATCTCTCATCATCCATTATTTTTTCAACCTTTGAAGTCCTTGGATATAGAGACTGGATTGGGCAATATTATTGCCCGGGCAATAAAAAATGATATATGCATTTACAGTGCTCACACAAACCTTGACGTGGCTCCCAAAATAGGGGTGAATAGTACTCTTGCAGATAGATTTGAATTGAAAAATAGACAAATATTACAGCCCGTTCACGAAGAGAATTATCTCAAACTGGTGCTTTTTGTTCCTGAAGGGTATGAAAAAGAAGTTAAAGAGGCTGTCTTTTCTCAAGGCGCCGGATGGATAGGAAACTATAGCAATACCGGGTTTATCTCCAAGGGTAAAGGCAGTTTTAAACCTATGGAGGGCACTGCTCCATACATTGGCTCAGAAGGGCAAACCACAGAAGTAGATGAGGTCAAGTTTGAAACAATTTTGCCGGAAAGCTTAACTAAGCCGGTAATAGAGGCTATAAAAAGTGCTCACCCTTATGAAGAACCTGCTTATGATCTCTATCCTCTTAATAATGCCGGAAAACCTACGGGGCTTGGCCTTATAGGTGAATTTGAAGAGGGCCTTGAAACCGGGGAATTTATACAAAAAGTTAAAGCTAATTTAATGATAGATAATATAAGGGTAATTGGCAAAGAACCTCATTATATAAAAAAAGTAGCCCTGTGTGGAGGGAGTGGAGAAAGGCTAATAGAAAAAGCTATGGACCAAGGAGCAGATGTCTTCATAACAGGGGACGTTAAATATCACGGAGCCCTTGAAGCTTGTGAAAAAGATTTTTTTGTAATAGATGCCGGGCATTATGAAACTGAACTACCGGTGCTAGAAAAGCTTAAAGGGTACCTAGAAGCTGAATTAGGAGTAAAATATAAAACAGAGTTTTGTATTACTAAAAAGCAAAAGAACCCTTTTGTATATTATTGAAATGTAGGTAGAGAGATATTCTCTACCTTTTTATTTTATATGTGTTTTTCAAAAAACTACCTAGGAGGGTTAATATGGAAGTTAATACTCTACTATATAGCCTGAATAAAACAGATCAAAAAATTCTCAAAGTTAAAGACAAATTAGAGGAAAAAAGAGAAGCTGCGAAACTAGAAGAGCTAAATTCAGAAAGAGAACGTCTAGAACAAGAACTTAGCTCAGTTAATGAAAGAATTGGAGAAAAAGAAAGAGAGATGAAAAAGTGCGAACTAGAGAGTGAAAGTTATTATCAGGAGAAGAGAAAAATAGAGACAGAAATTTATTCAGGAGAAATAAATGATGTGAACCAGCTAGAGAAAATGAGAAAAAAAGCTGATGATTATGATAAAAAAGAAGATGAATTAGCTGAGAGGTTTTACAGTCTAACTGAAGAAATTAATGAAGATAATGAAAAGTCAAAAGAACTCGAAGCTGATTTGGAAAGAATAAAGACTAAAATCCAGGAGAATAAAAAAGATCTTGATAATGAAATACTTGAATTGGAAAATGAATTGAAGGACCTAAAGGGTGAAAGGGAAGAAGTTTTGAGTAAAATAGACGCTGGCATTTTAAACGAATATAATGAAACTTTAGAAAATTATCCTAATAATCCTGTGGTACAGCTTGAAAAAGAGATGTGCTCAGGTTGTAATATCGTTCTTCCAACTTCAATCATAAGTGAATTACAGGTAGAAGGATTTATAAAGTGTAGTAATTGTGGAAGATTCTTAGTTGACCTAGATGAAGGGGCTTGATTGGGGGTTTGTTGGTTTTGACATAATAATGCTTATGTGTTAAACTACTATATGCCTGACTGGCTAAGGCTAAATAATTGCCAAGTAGATCGGGTAGTCGCGAGGACAAAGTCTTTGTCTTTGTCCTCGAGGAAAGTCCGGGCTCCATAGGGCAGGGTGCTGGGTAACGCCCAGTGGGGGTGACCCCAGGCTAGTGCCACAGAAATAATACCGCCTGGATCCTGTTAAATATTCCAGGTAAGGGTGCAACGGTGCGGTAAGAGCGCACCAGCAGCTAGGTGACTGGCTGGCTCGGTAAACCCCACCCGGAGCAAGGCCAAATAGGGAAGGGATGAGGTTGCCCGCCTACCTTCCGGGTTGGCCGCTAGAGGTGTCAGGCAACTGGCATCCTAGATAGATGACTACCATCACTTAACCCGACGAGGGTTTTGGTGATACAGAACCTGGCTTACAGATCTACTTGGCAATATTCTTGATATTATCTTTTTTATTTTTTTATGGAGGTTTTTTAATTGAAAAAACATAGATTTGTGATCATTATTTTTAGTTTTCTTCTCCTCACTTTTGTGACTGTTGCTGGTTGTGGTGAAGAAGAGGTAGATGTTGAAGAGGAGAATGGAGAGAAAGATAAGATGGATGAAGAAAAAATGGCTGATGATTTCATGGATATACCGGAATTTGATGAAGTTAAGGATAATCTAAAAGAAGAAGTGACCATGCAAAAGGTTGGCGAAATTATCATGCCCAAGCTGGAAGACTGGAGAGAAGAAATGGATATAATAGCCGGGGATGAATTGGAAGATGATGATTTGGTTGCTTTGGTTGACGGGGAAGAGATCACCAAGGAAGAGTTTGATATGTATTTACAGGAAGTCATGATGATGATGCAGATGCAGGGGATTGAAGTTACCGAAGAAGAGCAGAGCCGGCTGGAGAATGAAGTATTTGAAGAGATGATTTCACAGGAGATATTATATCAGCAAGCTTTGGAAAAGGGAATAGAAGTTGATGATGAAGCTGTTGAAGAGCAGATGGACCAGGTAAAAACCCAATTTGAATCTGAAGAAAAATTGACGGAAGCTCTTGAAGAATCAGGGTTAACAAAAGAAGGATTAAGAGAACAAATTGAGCAAGAATCAATTACTATGGCTTTCATAGATTCTTTTAAGGATGAAGTGGAGATTAGTGACGAAGAACTTAAGGATATCTACAATGAATATATAGAACAACTGGAAATGCAGCAGGAAATGATGATGCCCCAACAAGGTGAACAAGACATGAAAGAGGAGTTAATGGATGAATTAGAAGAAGAAGGATTAGATGATGAAGGTATGGGAAAAAATAATTCAGATGAATAGATAAAACATTTGGCTTACGATTAGGACTAGGACTGTATTATAGGGGTATTTTAACCCCTTTTTTTATTTGACTTTATGTAATGGTTGGATAAAGGTTAAATTACCTGAGTTAGCTTTATATATACACATATCTTGAGATAGATAAGGAGGGAGGTTACAAGTGGGTGTTAAACAAAGTTATAATGATTTTTCTAACTATGCTTATTGTCTTTTCTACGGGTTTATTGGGTTTTAGTTGTAAAAGGGAGTCTGGTGAAGTGATTTTGGTGGTAAACGGAGAAGAAGTCACCAGGGAACAATATAATAAAAAGTATGAAAGGATAAAAGAAATTTATAATAATCAGGGCATGAATATAGAGGCTATGAAAGCTGAATTTGAAGAAATGATAATGGAAAAGTTGATTTTTGAAGAACTGTTTAGACAAGCAAGGGAAGAAAAAAATATTGAAATAGAATCTGAACAGGTGGAATCAAAATTTGAAGCTGTTAAAAGCCGTTATGAAGGCGAAAAAGAGTTTGAAAAAAGATTGAAAGAATATAATATTAGCAAGGACAGCTTAAAAGAAAAAATTGAACGTCAGCTAATGATTTCTGAACTAGTGGACCAAATTATTGATGATAAAGGGGTGGAGGTTACTGAAGAAGAAATAAATGAGATGTATGAATGGCAGAAAGAAAAGCACTTAAAGAATCAAAAGATTATGCAGTCAGAACTGTCCGATGATTTTGGAGAAGGAGAAGGAGAAGGAGAAAAAGAAGTTGAATTGATAGAGCTAGAGGATATGGAAATATACACAAACATGAAACTAGAACTAGAAAAGTTGATAGAATCAGAAAAAAGGCAGGAAGTTTTTGATGAATTTACTAAAGGCTTGAAGAGAGATGCTGATATTGAAATATATAAGTGACAGGAAAGATCCATTGATCATTCCTGCCAGTAGGCTTTCAATCTCCTGGATCTGGGGCCGTCAAACTCACAAAAAAAGATCCCCTGCCATGTTCCAAGATCAGCCTCTCCATTGACTACTGGAATAATTATACTATTTCCTATTAAGCTTGACAGAAAATGTGCCGGGCTATTACCCTCGCCATGTTTAAAATTTATATCAGGGACAAGCTGTGCAAAAGACCTTTCAAGATCAGTTCCTACAGAGGGGTCATAGCTTTCGTTTATTGTAATTCCAGCAGTAGTATGAGGAACAAATAGATATAATATTCCTCTTTTTAATTTCTGAGTTCTTATCAAATTTAAAATCTCTGAAGATATGTCTAGCAATTCAATCTTTTTTGATGTGGATATCTTTAATTCTTCTACTTTCATAGATCTCCCTCCAATCGCTATTATTAAGTTAAGATTTAATCAAAAAGTTTGGTAGGATGGACAAAATATGCCTTGAATTCTTCGAGCCTGGACATGTCAACAGGGCCAGTTCCTGAAACTGTGGGGCCTCGACTAACCGTATTTAATTGAATTCCATCGATAGGCAGGGGATTGATGAAGCTGGCTAGTTCTTTAACTTCCTCTAGAGTATCATTAATGCCCCTCACAAACAAGATTTCGACCCATATATCTCCTTCATATTCATGGCAAAATTTTTTAAACCCTTCTAGAATTAAATCCAAGGGTAAATCAGGACAAGGCCTGTTAATCAATTGATAACTTTGATCACGGATTGAATCTAGAGAAGGTACAACAAGGTCAGCTTTTTTTAGATCTTCTCTGACCCCTGCCAAGTATAGTAAGCTGGAATTGGTCAAGACAGCTATTGGAATATCTAACTCCTTAATGTCAGATATAATTGTTCCTAAATCAATATGCAAGGTAGGTTCACCTGCCCCGGAAAAAGTTATATAATCTAGGTCTTTGGAGGCTTGGGATTTTATTTCCTGGACGACTTGGTCTGTAGGAGCGTATTCTCTTCTTTCTAAGGTTAATTCCTGAGTGGGAGTTCCTTCTTCGCAATAGATGCAATTGAAACTGCAAACTCTACCCGGGGTAATATTGACACCTAGAGAAAGTCCTAGTCTTCTCGAATGTACAGGCCCATAAGTGTATTTCAAGTTAATAATCCTCCTTACAAAAGTTATGTTGTCTCTGTTTATTTTAACTTATATTTAAGTTTTCATCCATAGAGAGTTTTTAATATTGAATCTGCTTCAGCAGCAGGTGTTTTAGCTGGAATGTATAGAATAATTGAAATAATATCAGTTATTTTCATTACTGGTTGTGGTCTGAAAGGCAAAGCTTTGGAAGTAATAAATAAGCTCAATAAAGTAAAATCTAGGAGGTGGATTTTAGTGAAGTTACGTATGCGCAGATTGAGAAAAAAAGAGAATTTAAGAAATATGATCAGGGAAACAAAATTGCATGTAAGGGATTTAATATACCCATTGATTGTAACTAATGGCAAAAATATAAAAAATCCTGTTTCTTCTATGCCCGGCGTTTATCAATATTCTGTGGATGAAGCTTTGAAAGTGGCAAAAGAAGCTTATCAGGCTGGGATTCCTGGGGTAATTATTTTTGGAGTGCCTGGATATAAAGACTCAACAGGCAGTTCAGCTAAGGATCCGGATGAAGCTGTCCAGAAAATATGTAGAGCTATTAAAGAGGAAATTCCTGAACTGGTTGTGATTACAGATGTTTGCCTGTGCGAATATACCGATCACGGTCATTGTGGGTTGATAGAACAAGAAGAGATCAAAAATGATGCCACTTTAAAAGAACTATTACAAGTAAGTTTATCCCATGTAAAGGCCGGTGCGGATATGCTAGCACCTTCAAACATGATGGATGGATTTGTGGACTATATCAGAAAAGGGCTAGATAATGAAGGATATAGTGATATACCGATCATGGCATATTCTGCTAAATTTTCTTCAGCCTACTACGGCCCCTTTAGAGAAGCAGCTGAGTCTGCCCCTTCTTTCGGTGACAGAAATACTTATCAGATGGATCCTGCTAACGGGAGAGAAGCGATTAGGGAAATCGAGTTGGATATACAGGAGGGCGCAGATATTGTAATGGTCAAGCCAGCTTTGAATTATATGGATATTATTCGATCCGTTAAGGATAGATTTGATTATCCTCTGGCTGCTTACAATGTGAGTGGCGAATATGCAATGATCAAAGCTGCAGCGCAAAATGGTTGGATAGATGAGAGAGAGGTAGTTCTTGAAACCTTGACCGGGATAAAAAGAGCAGGTGCGGATATAATAATTACCTATTACGCCCTTGAGGTAGCATATTGGTTAAAAGGGGAATAAAGTAAAGGAGTGAAGTTAATGTTAGACTTTCAAGGTGGTCTAAAGGAAAAAGTGATGATCACCGATAGAAAAAAATTTAAAAAGATATTTGACCTGACCAATGAAGTGATACAACTGCCTACAGGGAATATAAAAGGTGAGGATTTAAGAGAGATGGAAAAAGGCAGTACCTTTAAGCTTAATGGAAGAGAATATTTAATTCTAGATTGTGATTTGCAGGATTATATTATGAAAAAACTCATCAGAAAAACCCAAATAATATATCCAAAAGATGCTGGCTATATCCTATTAAAATTAGATGTGTTTCCCGGAAAGATTATAGGCGAAGCAGGAACGGGATCAGGGGCTTTGACAAATATTTTTTCTAGGGCTGTGGGAGAAAATGGCAAGGTATATACTTTTGAAAAAAGAGATGACTTTGTGAAAACAATTTCTAAAAACCTGGCTGGTGCCAGGGTGTTTGACAATGTTGAAGTGATTAACAGATCCTTGGAAGATGAAGGTGAAGATAAAGATGTAGAGGTGGATCTTGAGGGAGTTCTGTTTGATAGTTTCTTTTTGGATGTTCGAGAACCCTGGACTGTTATAGATCGAGTATACAGGTTCTTAAAACCATCTGGACACCTTGGGATCTTTGTTCCTACAGCGAATCAGATAGAAATGTCACTAAAAGCCTTGGAGAAAGAAAAGTTCTATCATGTTGAAACCTCGGAGATAATGATAAGAAAGTATAAGGATAATCCGGACAGGATCCGTCCTGAGGATACAATGATAGGACATACAGGATACCTGATATTTGCCCGCAAGCTAAAACCATCTTAAAATAGGGATCAAAAAAGGAAAAGGGTCTTTTTTTTTAAATAGCTTTTCCAAATAGCCAGTATGGCAGAGGCTCAGTCATATTGACATTTTTCTATATAATATGGTAAGATTTACAAAAACCTTCCTTAATATCATACCATTTATTTGTCAAAACATGTGGTTGTTAAAGTTGTTATTCATAATTTTATCTTAGAATAATATAGCTTTTAGAAAAGGGGGAGGTAGTTTTGTTAAATACCGAAGGAGCAAAGCGGTTTTTAGGTGAAAAGATATTTAACCAGGCATTGAATTATATGGAAAAAGACCCTGTTAACAATTTGGATAAGATCTTTGACCTGTTATCAAAGGCTCCACTTGCACCCCGGCACAGGGAGCAGATTAAAGGGGTGAAGACAGTCTTTAATAACAATCCTGCAATTAAAGAGTATGTGGAAAGGATATTTAATAATGTAGATATAGAAGTTGCCAAGGTACTCGCTATGAACTTTTTTATCAATGCAACTTTTATCGGAGTCCCAAAACAAATGGAGTTATCAGAAAAACTAGGTTATTCCGTGCCCTTTGCTTTTTTGATCGATCCCACTAGTAGATGTAATTTGAATTGTGAAGGCTGCTGGGCAGGTAAGTATGAGGACCATAATTCCCTTAGTTTTGAGGATGTGGATAGGCTGATAACTGAAGGTAAAGAGCTGGGGATGTACTTTGTGGCCATGTCGGGAGGAGAACCTTTTATCTGGCCTCATCTGTTTGAACTGTGCGAAAAGCACGACGATGTAGCTTTCATGATCTACACCAATGGGACTTTAATTGATGAGGATACAGCCAAGAAAATGAGAGAGGTAAAGAATGTCAGTCCGGCAATAAGCATAGAAGGCGATAAGGAAACTACTGACGCAAGAAGAGGCAAAGGGACTTATGATAAAATAATGAAAGCTATGGATAATCTGAGGAATGTTGGTGTTCCTTTTGGGTTTAGTGTTACTGTTACCAGGCAGAACTGCGAAAAGGTATTTTCTGATGAATTTATAGATACCATGATCGAAAAGGGTGCGGTTTATGGTTGGTCTTTTCACTACATCCCCATTGGAAGTGAGCCTGACTTTACTAAAATGATTACCCCTGAACAAAGACGGGAATTAGTTGATAGGGTAAACAAAATTAGGACAGAAAAGCCCATTCAAATAGCGGATTTTTGGAATGATGGTCATATTACTGGAGGATGCATAGCCGGAGCCAGGCGTTATTTCCATATAACCGCCAGTGGCCATGTTGAGCCTTGTGCATTTGTACATTTTTATAAGGATACAATTGAAGGTAAATCTCTCAAAGAGATTTTACAATCTCCAATTTTCAGGGCGTATCAAAAAAGGCAGCCCTTCAGTGACAATTTATACAGACCTTGCCCTCTAATAGATAATCCAAAGGCCTTGAAGGAAATCGTTGAAGAGTCCCATGCTGTACCGACCCATGAAGGGGCGGATGCTGTGTTAAAGGGTGAAGAAGCGAAAAAGATGAAAGAAGTAGCTGCAGCCTGGGAAAAAGAAGCTGAGAAAATCGTTAAATGATAGTTATTGAGTGAAATAGTTATAGATGAAGGAGAATAACAGCATGGATAAGATCAAAAAACCTAGGATAGTTATAGCCGCTCCCCATAGTGGGAGCGGTAAAACCACGATAACCCTGTCAATCATGAAACTTCTCGTGGATGAAGGATATAAGGTACAGGGGTTTAAAGTGGGACCCGATTATATCGATACGAGCTATTATTACGGGATTACTAATCGTCCGGGAAGAAATTTAGATACCTGGATGACATCCAAAAACTTAATGAAGGAGTTTTTTCAAAGGGGATCTGAGACTGCTGATATTTCGGTGATAGAAGGTGTCATGGGATTATTCGATGGCCTAAAAGGTGATGCGGATATTGGTAGTACGGCTCAAATAGCCAAGGAGCTTTTTGCTCCAGTTATTTTGGTTGTTGATGCTAAAAGCCAGGCAAGAAGCGTGGCAGCGCTTTTGCATGGCTTTTATCATTTTGATCCGGAAGTCAATCTTAGAGGTGTGATATTTAATAAAGTAGGGAGTAAAAATCATTTTACCTATTTAAAGGAGGCAGTCGACTCATCAGGATTGCCCGTAGAAATAATCGGTTATATTCCACGACAGGAAGAACTGGTTTTGCCGGAAAGGCATTTAGGCCTTGTTCCTTATATTGAAAGCGGCGATGAAAAAAGCGATCAAGATATGGAAGCATTTTTTAATACCCTATCCGATATATCGAGCAAATATCTAGATAAAGATAAAATTCTAAATATAGCCAATAGTGCCAACTCCTGGGCAAGGAAACAGCCTGAATTTTTTGTACCCATGATAAACTTAAAAGCTAAGAAAATAGCTATTGCTGTGGCCTTGGACAAAGCTTTTAGTTTTTATTACCAGGAAAACCTGGAATGGTTGGAAGAGCAGGGTGTGAAATTGATTTATACTTCCCCTATGAAAGATAAAAAATTGCCCGGGGAAGCTAAAAGCATTTATATTGGCGGAGGTTATCCGGAACTTTTTGCCCGGGAATTAAGTGAAAACATTGATTTCCTTGAAAGCCTGTATAACTTCTACTTGCAGGGATTTCCTATTTTAGGTGAATGTGGGGGTTTGATGTATTTGTGCAAAACCCTAATAAACCACCAGGGAGAGGGATACGAAATGGCCGGGATTGTGCCTGCCAAAATTGAAATGAAGGAAAATCTTAAGGCCCTCGGATACAGGGAGGGTAGGTCTATACTCGATAGCTTTTTTTTGAAGAGGGGAGAAAGTGTCAGGGGGCATGAGTTTAGATATTCGGAAATGTTCCCTGAACAAGAAGAATCTTTCCCTTGGGCTTATGAGTTGTCAGGAAGGTTTGGAACCAGACTAGAAGGGTATAACAAGGATAATGTTCTAGCCAGCTACTTGCATACTCATTTTGGCTCTAATCCCTTAGCAGGGAAGAGGTGGATTCAAGCTGCGTTAAATGTGTGATTTGTATTCTTGGAAAAAATGTTACCTAAATTTAGCTCTGATATGCTATACTTCTCTTAGTAAACAAATTAAAGTGGAAGGGAAGTTTTTTTTTATGTTGATGCCGGTAATAATTTTATTTATTAATGTTTCCTATGTTTCTCTACTTACTGTCAGGACAATGCTGACTTTAAAGGGACAGAAATACTACGCTGCAGGGGTCAGTGCCTTGGAGGTATTGTTATTTGTCCTGGGTCTAGGTTTAGTAATTGATAACCTGGACAATATATGGAACCTGGGTGCTTATGCCCTAGGATTTTCTCTAGGGGTTATCATCGGGGCCAAAATTGAAGAAACCCTGGCTTTAGGCTATGTGACGGTTAAAGTTATAAGTAAGTATTATAATTGCTTCTTCCCTCAGTATTTGAGAAAGGAAGGATTTGGGGTGACTTCCTGGATCGGCAAAGGAGCATCTGGGAAAAGACTGGTGATGGAAATATTGACTTCACGGAAGGATCAAAGGGACCTGTTTAATTATATTATAGCTTTTGATCCGGAAGCATTTGTGGTTTCTCATGAACCTCAGCATTTTAGGGGAGGATTTTGGCTCAAAAACCTAAAAAAACATGCAAAAAAATACGGAAAAGAACAATTCGCTTTTCCTGAAGAGAACTTTCCAGATATCGATGATGAAGTTGTAGAAGAGATTCAGGAAAAGAGTGGATATATAGATGAAGAAGCGGAAAAGCCGGTGGGAAAATCCTTAGAAGAGGAATATCTAAATAATTGTGAAGAAGATGGTAAAGACGAAAATCTCAAAGAGTGAGACTTAGAAGAAGGGTGAGATTTAGAAGTTAGGACAGGGAGATTCTTTTATCCCTGTCCTTTTCTTTTTCTTGAAGCATAAGCATAAGACAAAGTAAATATAAAACTAAGGTTATTCATAGTTGTTCTTATTTGGCTTATTCATGAGCTTGCCTGAGAATGGCGTTTATAACTGCAGAAGCTACAGGGCTTCCTCCTTTATAACCTTTAATTGTAATGTAGGGTATCTCCATCTCCTGCAGGGCTTCTTTAGATTCCTTGGCATCGATAAAACCTACTGGAACACCTATTATTAGAGCGGGAACTATGTATTCTTCTACCATGTCCAAAAGAGCGTAGAGGGCAGTTGGTGCATTTCCGATAGCCACTACCTGGTTGGAAATAAACTCATCAAAGCTGTAGATGGCAGATGCTGCCCGGGTGGTGCCAGTATCTTTGGCTTTAGAATGTATATCCTTTTGATCTATTCTACAATGTACTTCTCCCCCCAGGTGGCTAAGACGTTTTTTATCGATTCCGGTTTTAAGCATATTTACATCGGTTATGATATCCCTGCCATTTTTTAAAGCTTGTATCCCTTTATGAACAGCCCCAGGGGTAAATATTACGTCCTTTCCGATGTCTAGATCTCCCGTGGCATGAATAATCCGTTTGACTACAGGAATTTCTGCTTGAGAAAACCTTGATAAGTCTACTTTACTTTCTATAAACTTCATACTTTCAGTTTCAATTTCTAGCGGGGTTAGCTTGTTATCTTTAGAGGCCATGGTCTAATCCCCTTTCTCAGGATTTTCAGCTCTTTCTTTTAAAATGGGTAATAGGCGTTCATCAGCGCCAATAGGACCGGAAAGATAAAAATTCCTATCAGGATACTTTTCTTTTAATTCATCCACTATGGCCGGGATGTCCTTGGTCAAATGCACTCCTGGAAAAAGGAAAACCGGCACTATAACAACTGTCTCAGCTCCATTATCAATTATACCTTCTATGGTCTCTTCAAGAGTTGGGGTTGTAAACTGTAAAAAAGATGAATAAACGGGACAAGGGTTTTCTTTTTCCATCATTTTGGCTAAATCCTTCAATACATTGTTAGCATCTTCCTTTTTGCTCCCATGGCCTAGAAGGACCACGGCCTTATTTTCACTCATTTTTTTGATACCTCCCTAATTATGATTACCAATGGTATTTTTGATTTATTTAGACTTGAACTTCTTGTAGCCAACTAAGAACTGCTTCTTTATTTGTAACAGCTGATATTTCCTTATATTCCGGCCTTTTGACGATTATAATATTTATCCCCAAATCTAAAGCAGCATCTATCTTTTCTGGCGTTCCTCCTGTCTCGCCGCTGTCCTTTGTGACCACAACGGAAATCTCATAGCTTTTATAGATGGCCTTATTTAAATCGTAGTTTAAAGGACCTTTGATTGCAATTATTTGATCCGGTGTCAACCCTAGTTTTTGACATTTTGCGATACTGTCATTCTCTGGCAGTACTCTAGCATATAATTTAATTGTTTTTCTATAAGTTTCATCGAAGCTATTAAGCCCCTGGATGAAAACATCTAGATCTTTACTTCCAGTGGTAAGTAGGATTTTCTTGCCAAGGTAAAATGACATTTCAGCCCCTTGGTGGAAATTTTCCACCAGGTAGATTCCTTCCCGGTCAGGAATTTTTGTTCTGGGTCTTTCAAACCTGACGAAAGGAAGCTCCAGTTTTTGACATGCTTTCGCAGCGTTGCAGGTTACCTTGGTCGAATAGGGGTGGGTTGCATCAATTACTGCTTTGATGTTGTATTCTGATAGAGTCCTGTGCATGTTTTCTCCTTGTAACCTGGAGTCAAAGGTTTCAAGGGTATGTTTTCTAACCAGCTCCTTTCCGTAAGAAGTTGCTGTGCTTATTTGGATACTGTAGCCTTTGTCTTTTAAAAAGCTTCCTATATCAATTGCATCTCCGGTTCCCCCTAAGATTAAGATCATATTTGATATCCCCTTGGAGTGATAAATCTATCAAACTCTATATAACTCTGGGAATTACCTATTATTACTGTAGAAGCCATGTCGACTTCATCAACAGGAATTTTATCCAGACTGGTTAAGATGACCTTTTCATCCGGGCGTTTGCAGTTTTTTACGATTCCAACTGGTGTAGTATGGGCTTTTAACTCCAGCAGCAGCTCTACTATCCTTTGAAATTGAATCTGCCTCTGTTTGCTTTTGGGGTTATAAAAAACTATCACAAAGTCCCCTTGGGCAGCTGCCTTGACCCGATTTTTTATTACCTCAAAGGGGGTTAGGAGATCGCTTAAACTGATACAGGCGTAGTCATTCATCAGGGGTGCCCCCAGAGCTGCTGCAGAGGCATTGGCTGCCGTTAGACCTGGAATTACCTCTATTTTCACCTCATAGTTTCTGCCAAGCTCTAAAATCGGGCCAGCCATCCCATATACCCCTGGGTCACCGCTTGAAACTACCACCACATTTTTGCCTGTTTCTGCTGTGGATAGTGCGACCTTTGCTCTCTCTATTTCCTTTTTCATTCCGTACTCTAAATACTTCTTATCATTGGATTTTAAATTCAGCTCTTTTACAAGCTTGATATAGGTTTTATACCCTATGATAACATCAGCTGTTTCAAGGGCATTTTTGGCTTCCTCGGTCAGTGTAGATTCTCCTCCGGGCCCAAGTCCAACAACGGCCAGGTGCCCCTTGAAAGAGCAGTTGTTACTTTTTTGCAGTTTGAAATCGTTTTTCTCATGATGATTGAATTCTTTGCTTTTACTGCCATTTTTGCTGCTGGTTCGCAAACTCCACCAACTCCTATCTGTTTATTTACAAAATTTGATTTTTTGGAACCTTCCATGTATTCTTCGAGTTGATCGGGTTCAAAAAAATATATGGGAAGATCAAGATATCTTGCTGCTTCTATCAAACCGGGCTCACATCTTTTGTGTTTTATACTTGCTAAGGCCTTCAATGAAAACTTTGAAAGATTTGCCCATCGCAACACATGGTCCAGGTGGGATAATACATTGTCAAAAGAGGTATTTCGTCTGCAACCTATGCCTGCAATGATGTTTTTAGGCCTTAAGAATAGATCGTAGTGACGGGGTAGCTTAGCTTGATTGGATATCACTACTGATAAGTTTGAATCGAGCTCAGTTGAAGTTGTTGTCCCTGTTTTCCTAACTTTAAAGCCTGGTGTGGTTTTAAGGGATTTGTGAAACTTTTGATACAGGCATGGATCTATTTCCCAGTTAATTTTTTCCCCTTGTAGAATGGCCGAATTTATTTTTAACAGCACCTTTCCATCATCATAATTGAATTCAGGAACTAGATCCCATTTATTAGCTAAATAATCGGGGGTTAGAAGCCCCTTAAGATCGCTAGTAGTAGTGATCACAGGTATAGCGTCAATTTTTCTGGCTACTTCTTGGGCTAGGAGGTTTGCACCCCCAAGATGACCCGAAATGACGCTGATAGCATGTTTACCTTCTGTGTCTACAACTACAACTGCAGGATCAGAATATTTGGTTTTCAAATACGGTGCTATTTTTCTGGTGGCAATTCCTAGGGCGCCCACGATTATTATCTTTTTAAAGCTGTTAAAACAAAGTCTCATGGTATTGTCATTTATATTCGAAAACAATCTACTGTCAGAAAAATTATCAGATAGCATGGAGGCAATCTTACATGGTTCTTTCCCGGGGGCTATAATGCCCGGACCAGTAAGCCTATAATTCATATCACATCTTCCTTGTGGTTTGCAAATATTTAACTTTTCTTTCTGAATTCATGCTCAAAATCTGGATGATAAAGCTTAGAATCTTCGTATTCTTCCCTGTTAGCAGCTAATACCTTGCCAACAATGATCAGGGCAGTTTTAGATATTCCTGAATTTATGACCTTGTCTTGTATATTGCCAAGATTTCCCTGAATAATCTTTTCTTCAGGCCAGGTAGCTTTATATATAACTGCTACCGGAGTGGATTCTTCAAGGCCGCCTTCTTTTAACTCCTTTACAACTTCTCCTATATCGTGGATGCTTAAATAAAGGCATAAAGTAGCATTGTGGGCTGCTAGATCTTTTAAATCTTCTTCATTTGGGTGAGATGTTTTGCCTTTTCTCCTAGTTAGTATTACCGTTTGGGTAACATTAGGAAGTGTTAACTGGCGTTTTAAACTGGCTGCGCTTCCCTGAAAAGCACTAACTCCGGGGATTACTTCTGAATTTATCCCGATTTTTTTCAGCTCGTCTTGTTGTTCCTGGATAGCCCCGTAAAGAGAAGGATCCCCGGTATGAAGCCTTACTACTTTTTTAGCAGCAGATATGTACTTGTGGATCAAATCAACGACTTCATCCTTGGTCATATTAGAGCTATCATATACCTGGCAATCCTCTTTTTTGACTTTTAATAGGTCAGGATTTACTAAAGAGCCTGTAAAAATTATCAAATCGGCTTCCTTTAACAGCCTATCGCCTTTTTTTGTGATCAGATCCGGATCCCCTGGACCTGCTCCGACAAAATAGACGGGGTTGTCAGTATTAAAATTATCTTTCAAAATTATCACCTACCAAGGGTATTCTTGAATTAACTATCAAAGTGGAAAAGTAATCTATCTTTGTGCCTCTTAATTCTTCCAAATTTTTTGTAATGTACTCTTTTTCCTGACCTAGCCGGGAAATCAAAATGGCTTCTTTTTCTCTATCGGCCGCTTTTAGCTGTTGAAGTAAATTCTGAAAGTCAGAAGAGACTTTCATGAATATCACCGTATTGTAGTTGTTCAGTTCTTGTGTATAATCTTTATTTTCCTCTACCGGAATGATGATCATTTTTTCTTCTCCCATGGTAAGGGGAAGGTTAAGCCGGCTGCTAATAGCACTAAAAGAATAAATTCCCGGGATGGTTTCCACCGAACAATTGGGATATTCTTTGTTTAGCCGGGTTAATAGATAAGAATATGTACTGTAAAGGGTAGGGTCCCCTAAGGTTATCAATGAAACCTGTTTATCTGCAGTGACTTCATTAACTACAAGGTTCATAGCTCTGTCCCAGTAAGCAGCAAGTTCCTCTTTATCCCTTATCATAGGAAATATCAGCTCTTTGGTTGGGGGAAGTTTATCAACATGACTGTAGTTTGAAAATGCAGCTTGGACGATTTCATAGGCAAGGCTCTGGCTGTTGGGTCTTGCTTTGGGTATGAGCAAAACATCGCTGTTTTCTAGGACTTTAAGGGCTTTTATGGTTAAAAGGCCAGGGTCTCCAGGGCCGATGCCTAGTCCAAATAATTTGCCCTGTTCCCGGGCTTTATTAACTGCACTACTTTCCATGGAGTTTTTCACGTGAGCCACCTCTTGAATTAGTTTTGTTTTTCTGCGGTAATGATGGTTACCGGGTTTTTGCTCTTCCACAGGGATAGAGATCCGTGGGCTTCCAAATTATTAATTTGCATCTTAGTTACTTCCGTTGTCCAAAGAGAATTGTTTCGAAAATAATCATAAGCCTCTTCGAAGGTTTCTAAAGCAATTGTCGGGATAACCACTGGTCCTTTAAAACCTTTGATTTTATCTAAATAGCTCAATATTTCCTTGATCTTTCGATCACTTCCTCCGATAACTACCCTGTCAGGTGAATCCAGCTTCTTGAGAATTTCAGGTGCCTTTCCTTTGATTGGCGACACCTGATGACAGCCAAATTTTTCTTTATTTTTTTTGATCAATGCTATGGCCTCATCTTTATGATCGATGGCGAAAACACTTCCTTCATCTCCAACATACAAAGATCCTTGAATAGCGATTGACCCAGTCCCTGCTCCTATATCCCACATGACCCCGCCTCTAAACAGCTTTAACCTAGATACTATTATTGTCCTGATTTCTTCCTTGGTCATGGGTACTTTATCTCTAATAAATTCCTTGTCCTTTATAATCCGGTTAGTATAATAAATTTTTCTTTGATGTGTTTGACTTATAGGTTTAAATATCATGATACAATCTTTCTCCGGAGGATGGTCGCTTAGATTTTCAATTGTGGTTTCAAATACCTTTTCCCCGGGGAGGGAAAGATTGACACATACGGATACCTTCTGATTAGCCGGAACATTTTTAGCTATTAAATTTTCTTTTACTTCATGGGTATCCCGGTTTCCAAGGAGGAGAGCAGTTTTTTGGTCAGCTTTTAACAGTCGGACCAATTTGTTAAAGTTTTCTTCTCTACCGTGGAGGCTGAGGATTTCAGCATCATGCCAAATATCATTTAGCCTGGCAAAGGCTACCTGTAGGGAACTGACTCCCGGGATGATATTAAAATTTTCTTGGGGGAACTTGTTTTTTAAAACCCCTAGCAGGCTATAAAAACCGGGATCTCCAGTGACCAAAATGGTGGCATCCTTTCCCTTAGCAATGATCTCCTTTTCAAGATAGTCCATTAGTTTAGATAAATCCTTGTCAATCTCAATCTTTTCTTGTGGCATTGGATTTAACTCGTCTGTAAGGTAAAAGGTCTTTTTGCTTCCTACCAGAACCTTGGAATTTTCTATTGTTTTTTTAGCAAGGGGGAGTAGGTGTTCAATACTTCCAGGACCACATCCCACTATGTTAATTTTTCCCATGACCATCCCTCTTTTTCTAGAATAAATTTAGCGTTGTCGCAAGCAGCCAGGATATTTCCTTCCCGGTCGGTTAAGGCAGCACCTAATTTAAAGTAGCCCCTAATATGTTCCCTAGCTCTAAATGTGACTTCTTTGACGATGGAATTCAGTACTTTTGATTTTAAATTTTCACTCTGTTCCAATAGCCCCAGGATTTCTTCTGTGGTACCTGCCGAATAAATTTGTTTTAATAAGCTTATGCTACCTCCGTTTAAGGCGGCATGGGTTATGAATACCTCTTTTCGGCCGTCGGCTTCACGGCTGTGGGTTTGAAAAATACCAGCTGCTAACTTTGACAGTTTGCCAATATGTCCAAAGATCAAAATAGAACAATCACTGTCAAGGGTATCCTTGGCCTTAGAAAGCATAGACCCCACAAAGTTGCTGATAAATACTATGTTTTTTTCAGGAATATTTAGTTTTTTGGCGTTATTTTCTCCTATCTTTCCCGGGGTGAAAACAATGGTTTTGATGTCCCAAGATTTAACCTGGTGAAGCTGGACATATAGCGAATCTTTATAAGCTTCTTTTGAATATGGTTCTACTATACCAGTGGTCCCCAGGACGGAAATACCCTTTTCAATTCCAAGTTTCTCATTCAAGGTTTTTTTAGCTATCATAGCTCCTTCTGGGATTTGAATTTCCACTTCAAGACCTTTTCCCAGAGGAATTAGATCCACCAGGTTGTTCTTTAACATCTCTTTAGGACCAGGATTTATAGCAGGCTCTCCTGGTCTTACGGGAAGACCGGGTTTTGTAACCATACCTACCCCTTCGCCGCCTTTGATCTTAAAAACTCCTGGGCTGTCAGTCAGCTTTACCCGGGAAAACACCAAGATCCCATCCGTTACATCGGGATCGTCTCCTGCATCTTTTTTTACTCCACAGTAAAAAAAGCTTTGTGTCTGCAATGGATTGCTGGAAAAACAGCAAGTAATGGGGATATTTAAAATATAGTCATTGTTGGCCTTGATTTTGATATTTGCGGGACATTCTCCGTATATTAAGGAGTGAAGGGCAGCTTTAGCTGCAGCTGTGGCAGCGCTTCCAGTTGTGAATCCTTTTTTTAATTGGTTTTTTTTATTCTTTGCCTTTACCTTTGCTTTTGAATTGGTGAAGGATAACTCTCTTTCATCCTGGTCCACCTTGCTTCACTCCTACTGTCAAATTACTGCAAAATTAAAACCCGGCCATTGAAAAAGCCGGGTACCCATCTGAGTTATAAAATTTTGGCCTTGTATAAAACTTAGCTTATCCATAAGAAGGCCAGTCAGTGTGGGCACTCTCTGCCTTTTCCTCGAAGGCCTGGTGAGTACCACCTGAAGGGCAGGTTTCCTGGCTTATGGCTATAGCTTACCACCTTCCCGGAGAATCAATAGAACCCAGTGGCATGTATGTAAACTATCCAAGCCAATCACAGTGGCGGGACCGCTCAGGATTATTACCTGATTCCCTTTTAACCAGCCTTATTGGCCAGCACCCCAGGCAAAGGATATTTGAATGAAATCATTTTATGTTACTATATCATACCTGTATACCTGGAGCAAGTAAGATTTACAAATTAAGATCGTAAATTATCATGGGTGATTGTGGCAAAAACAAATCCCTTATGATATAGTATAAAATATATTGTAAAATTAAATTGACTGAGGTAAGGTGCCCAAACCCTGGCGCCTGGGATTTGGACAAAGGTGACCGGTGCACTTATGAGCCGGTTTTTATAATTAATAAAGGAGAATGGTGCTTATGAGCAAAATAATAATGGTGACCGGGGGAGCACGTTCTGGAAAAAGCGAGTTTGCAGAAAAGCTGGCAAGAGAAAGAGGTGTTCCCGTCCTTTATGTAGCTACTGCCAAAGCAAATGATGAAGAAATGGAGGAAAGGGTGAAATTACACAGGGAGAGAAGGCCCGTTGATTGGGAGACCATGGAAGCGCCTGAAGGGCTAAATGAAAGACTGTTGGAAAAAAATTCTGATGATGAGGGCGGTCCTTGTTTGATACTCCTAGATTGTGTAACTGTTTACATTTCTAATTTTTTAGTTAAAAACTGGGATAATTGGGATTATTCTAAGGAAAAAGAAATTGAAGCAGAATTTAAAAAGGTTATCGGTACTATCAATAATAATGATCTTGAGATTATTATTGTGACAAATGAGGTTGGCTTTGGCCTGGTTCCAGAATACAAAATGGGCCGAGTTTTTCGGGATTTAGCAGGTAAAGTCAACAAGCTTATTGCTGATTCTGCTGATGAAGTTTATCTTGTCCTAGCAGGTCAACCAAAAAGGTTTAAATAGGATAATTGGTCATGATTATTTTCTATGGGGGAAGAAAAAATTTTATCTAATATAATGCCTATAATAATACTGCCACTGATTATTGCGGGAGCGTACATCCTTGATATATTAATAGGGGATCCACTGGGAAGATATCATCCTATCTGCCTGATAGGAGCATTGATAGATTGGCTCAAAAAAGTAGCTTTTAAAATGTTTAAAAGTCCTCTAGGGCTGAGATTAGCAGGAGGGATTTTGGCTTTAATTGTAATATTTACTACATATAAAGTGACCTATGTCATTGCTGGCTTAGGTTGGTGGGCGGAGCTTGTGATCATTTACTTTACTTTATCGATAAAAAGCTTGTTAGATCATCTTGATAAAGTGCAAACTCCGTTATTGGATGGAAAGCTTGAAGCTGCCAGGAAAAACATAGGAATGATAGTGGGTAGGGACGTATCAAACCTGTCAGAAAAAGAAGTTTCTAGGGCAGGGATAGAAACAGGAGCTGAAAGTTTCTGTGATGGAATTATGGCCCCATTGTTTTTTGCAGCAATTGGGGGAGCCCCCCTGGCTATGGTTTACAAAGCTGTTAACACCTTGGATTCCATGATTGGGTACAATTTTAATCCATACAAAGACCTTGGCTGTTTCTCTGCCAGGTTGGATGATGTGTTGAATTATATTCCTGCCCGCTTATCAGCGTTTATTTTTTTACTTGGTGGTTGGATTAGGGGGTACAATTTAAGCAAGGCTGTTGAAATAAAAAGAAAGGATGCAAAAAAACATCCCAGCCCCAATGCCGGTCAGACAGAGAGTGTCATGGCAGGAATTTTGGAAGTGAGACTTGGAGGATTTAATTACTATAATGGTGAAGAGTCATTTAGGTCTTATATGGGTGGAAATGAAAGACTGCCTCGAGCTTCTGACCTAAAACAAGCAATGGAGCTGTTAAAAGTCTCGGCTCACCTGGCTTTGATATTAACTATAATGATCTCGGTGTTAATCGGAATAATTATGACCGAGTTTTAGATCAATTTGTAGGAAGGATGCAAAGTATGATATTTGTCGAACATATCAAGATTTTTTATAAAAGATTTTATTCTGCAGTGACCCTATTGACAGTTCTTCCACTGCCAGGCTGGGAATTGGATTTTAAAAATACCACTCACTATTTTCCCTGGGTAGGCATAATTTTGTCTTTGGTTTACTTGACTGTTTACACGGGTTTGGAAGGTTCAATATCTCCATTGATGCTTGCCTTCGTGATAGTAATTTTGGATGGATTTTTAACAGGTGGACTTCATTTGGATGGATTTTCTGATTGGGTTGACGGAATATACAGTCGTAAAGAAGGGGAAGACTTGAGAGCTGTCCTAAAAGATAGTAATATAGGCGCAATAGGGGCAGCTGGATTGGTTTTTTTGATTCTTGGCAAGACATTTTTTCTTAGAGAGGTTCTTGTAGGTGAATACTCTGCTGTCTGGATAGTGTTTTTCCCCTGGTTTGCAAGGTTTTTTATGTACTTGATTATAATTTTGTTTCCGTATCCGAAAGGGAAAAGTGGCCTCGGTGAGATATGTCAGGAAAAATATTATGTATATGGATATATTTTTGCATTTGCTTCTTTTCTTGCTCTATTAGTACTAATTTATTTTGTGACTCCTGCTTATTTTATAATTCGTTACTTTTATTTCCTTACCGTTGCAGTAATCATTGCAGGGGTGATGACCTATATTTTTATCAAGAGGTTGGCAGTAAAATTAGGTGGAGTAAATGGCGACGGTTATGGGGCATCTTGTGAGTTTTGTCAATTGATGGTATTATTTATAGGTGGGATAATGGCATGATGGTGGTGAATTTAGGTGCGCCCTGATAAAGATATAATTGAAAACTTAAATAGTTCAGGTTGGATCACCTTGGAGGTCCCATTGACATGTGGAGAATGGGTGCAAGGAAGGATTGGCGGGAAGGATTTTTTGGTATCTTGTCCTGTCGGCGTATATACAACAATAAGTTTAACCTATTATAGGATAAATGCTGATGATTTGAAGATAGATGGAAAGAGAATTGACCATGATGGTGTAGCTAGTTACCCTGAAAAAGCTGTTAGAGCAGTAGAGAATGTTTGTAACCTCCTTGCTATAAAAGGATTTGGTTTTAAAATTGAAATCAATTGTCCAAAACCTGTGGGCAAAGGGTTTGCTACAAGTAGTGCTGATGTGTTAGGCAGCATTATGGCTGTGCTAAAACTTTTTAAAGTGGACCTTCCGCCTGAAAAATTTTTTAGGCTGGGGATTGAGATCGAACCGAGCGATAGTTTGGGCTACTTAGGACTGTGGAAGATAAACCATAGAATGAAATACAAGGCTGAAAGAGGAGCAGTTGAACCATGTTACCTTGGCCGTGAAGTGCCAGGTAAGGTAATGGTCCTTGACCTGGGTGGAGAAGTGGAAACTTTGAGATTCAATGAGAATCAGCATCTCGGCGATCTATATAGAAGAAATGAAACTCCCAGTAAGAGAGCTTATGATTATGTTAAACGGGGAATAAGAACAAAAAATTTGGCATTGATGGCAAAAGGCTCTACTCTCAGTTCCATCTCCCATCAAAGAATTTTGCCTAAAAAAGAGCTGGATTGTATTGTAGATAGCTTTGAAAGTTTAGGAGCGCTGGGGATAGTAATTGCTCATAGTGGTACCTTGGTTGGTTTTATCTATCCCTCTGAAAAGAAAGATTTTGATAGTTTTTATTCCTGGCATAGAAAATATGGCCCGGGGAAAATAGTAGGAGTGTTTGAACTGAAAGGTGGAGAGGTTAAAATGACTGGGGGTGGAATTTATGAAACCCTATGAACACGGGGGTCAAGTTTATCGTTGGCAAAAGAAATACATGTTGGAGGATAGCGATATCATAGACTTTAGCGCTAACATAAATCCTTTGGGACCACCTAGAAGAATGATTGATGTGATCCGCAAAGAAACAGAAAAACTTCCCAATTATCCCGAACCCGATGCTGCTTTTTTGTGTGGAAAAATCGCCGGAGAGCATGGGGTGAAATATGAGAATGTTATTGCTGGAAATGGAGCAAGTGAGCTAATTGACCTGTTTTTTCTGTATTTAAGACCGCAAAAAGTGCTCTTTCCTGCTCCTACCTTTAAAGAATATGAGAGGGTTTCTAGAGCTGTCAATAGTGACATATACAGTTATTATACCGGTGATATGCCTTTGAGTGACCACTTGGAAGATTTTGTTGCTAATATCAAAAATGTATCCCCAGATGTAGTGGTTATTTGCACCCCGAACAATCCTACTGGAGAAGTTTTAGAACGAGATCACCTGATAAAAATAGCTGAGGCTGCCAGGGAAGTTGGAGGTTGGGTATTATTGGATAAATCCTTTATGCCCTTTGTTTGTGGCGACTGGAAAGCAATGGAGTGGGATGAAATCCCACAAAATGTAGTTACCATATACTCTTTTACAAAGATGTTTGCTATGGCAGGTCTTAGACTTGGATATGCCCTTGGGCCTTCATGGTTGATTCAGGGTTTGAAATCTCTTAGAAATCCCTGGAGTGTAAATCACCTGGCTCAAGAGGCAGGGATGGTGTGTCTTGATGAGAAAGAATACGAAGTTAGTACTCGAGATTTAATCACCCAGGAAAGGGAGAAAATGATTACAAAGCTTGATAATAGGGGTTTTATAACTTTCCCGGGAAAAGCAAACTTTATTCTGGTAAAAATGGAAGATTTATATGGGTTAAATGCCAGGATCTTGTGGGAAGTTTTTGCAAGGGAGGGTATATTTATAAGAAATGCAGAAAATTTCAAAGGATTAAGCCCTGAATATTTTAGAATAGCAGTGAGATTGCCAGACGAAAATCAAAGATTTTTGGCTACTATTGACAGATATCTTAATAATTTTTTCTCCTTTTGAGGTTTGGATTTCTGATAATACTTAAGGGTATAATTTAATTTAAGGGAGGTAGATTATTGTGGAAGGGACAAAGGGTTTGATTATAGTTCATACTGGACCTGGTAAAGGGAAAACCACCGCAGCTTTTGGACTTTGTCTCAGGGCAGCAGGAAGAGATCATAAAAGTGCAGTAGTTCAATTTTTAAAAGGTGGAGATCCTTCAGGGGAGATATATGCAGTGCAAAAGTATTTTCCTGACATGGTTCAAATTCATACTTATGGACGAGAAGGCTTCATAGGGGGTGACCCCCGTGAAGAAGATTATGATATGGCTGAAGAGGCCTTAAATAAAGCCGGGGAAATGCTGGAGTCTTCAGAAATCAGTTTGGTGGTCCTAGATGAGATTAATGTTGCCATTTCTTTGGGCTTAATAGGTACGAGGGAAGTTATAGAATTTTTACAAGAAAAGCCGAGGGAAAAACACGTGGTCTTAACTGGAAGAGAAGCACCCCAAAGAGTACTTGAACTAGCCGATACCATTACCATTTTTGGAGCCGAGAGGCATCACTTTAATGCTGGAGTTTCTGCTGTAGAAGGGATTGAGTACTGATGACACGAGATGGGCTTTGCCCCTGTATAATGTTTCAGGGTACATCTTCTGATGCTGGGAAGAGTGTCCTGGCAACGGCTATGTGCAGAATACTTTCCAACTTGGGATATAAAGTTGCCCCTTTTAAGGCTCAAAACATGGCTAATAATTCTTATGTGACAAAGGAAGGTCTCGAAATCGGAAGAGCCCAGGGTGTTCAGGCTGAGGCTGCCCGGGTGGATGCAGAAGCAGCCATGAATCCGATTTTACTAAAACCATCAAGTGAAGGTTCATCCCAGATCGTCTTGATGGGAAAAGCCTTAGAAGATGTTAAAGCTAGAGAATACAGGGAGAATTGGGTGCCGTACTTGTGGCCAAAGGTTCAAGAGGCTTTGCGTGAGTTAAGACTAAAATACGATTTTGTGATCATGGAAGGAGCGGGGAGTCCCGCTGAAATCAATTTGAGAAAAAGGGATCTGACCAATATGGAAGTAGCGGGGGAAGCAGGGGCCAAGGTGGTCCTGGTTAGCGATATAGAAAAAGGTGGAATGTTGGCTTCTGTCGTTGGGACCTTGGAACTTTTGGAAGAATGGGAGAGGGATTTGATTGCAGGGATTGTGGTAAATAAGTTTCGAGGTGATAAGAAACTCCTCGAACCTGGCTTGGATTTTTTAGAAAAAAAGACTGGGAAGCCGGTTTTAGGTGTTATACCATATTTTAATGAATCCCTTGTTGATGCCGAAGATTCTCTTTCTCTGTCTAGGAAGCTGACTAGAAATTCTGCTTCTAATGCTGCTGATAGCTGGAAAGATAATACAATAGATACAAACTCGGAAGGTAAGGTTAAAATTGGCGTGATAAACCTGACCAGGATTTCCAATTTTACTGATTTTGACCCCCTTGAAGAACATCCTGGAATCGATTTGAATTATCTTCCCTTGGAAAAAGAGATAGATGAGATCGATTGTATTTTGATCCCAGGATCAAAGGCAACCCGGGAAGACATGGTAAGGTTTATGGAATCAAAACTGTATAACTCAATTATTAATCGAGGTTATTTTGACACGAAACCTGTTATGGGTATATGTGGTGGTTACCAAATGCTTGGAATGGAAATAAAGGACTATGAGGGGCTAGAAGGTCATCCTGGGGAAATAAAGGGTTTGGGTCTTTTGCCTCTGGTTACGGACTTTATCAAAGAGAAAAAAACAGTGTGGGCAAACTGTAAGGTGACTGTAAACAATCATATTTTTAAGCCCCTAGAAAGTGAAGTTATCAGGGGGTATGAGATTCACTTAGGCAGGACCAGGGTGTTAGATGGTAAATATAGTTGGCTCTTTGATGAAGAAAACAATTCTAAAGGGGCTATAAGCGCAGACAATAGGATTCTTGGAACATATTTGCATGATATCTTCAACAATGATAGTTTTATCAATTGGTTTTTAGCCTGGATTAAATCATGGAAGCATTACAATAATGCTGAAGGTATTGAAGAATTTTACTTTGATAACAAAGATAACAAAGTTGATGTGTGGGATCGGGAGGAAAAATATGAAAAGCTTGCAAATATAGTTAAAGAGAATTTTGATTATCATGATTTAATGAATGGGATGAGTTGAAATTGGAGAATATCTTTAAAGGTATAATATGGGATTTAGATGGCACCTTGTATGACCCATTTGTTCCAGGACTTGAAGCCCTAGAAACATGTTTTCAGAAGGCGTGTGAGAAGGGAATTATTACTGGTGAAAGAAAACAAAGGTTAATGCGAAGAATCAACGGTGAGCCCTTGTACTCTTATAGGTTCTGGAAAAAAATTTATGAGGAAGATAGCAAACTAAAGGGAGGAGAAGAATTTCCCCTTAGCCTTGTGTTTAAAAAGGCTTGGTTTGATGAGAGTGAATGGTCAGAAGACACTTGTAAATACCTTGAAAGAGTATGGCAAAAAGGCTTCTATTCTGGAATTTTTCCTTTTCCGTGGGTTCATACTACTATGAACAGACTAGAAGAAAAAGGTGCTGCCATGGGGATAATTTCTGATAGCCCGGTGCGCTTTGGAGAATTGAAGCTAAGGGCTTTAGAGCTAGAAGGTTACTTTAGCCCACAAAATATTATTTGGACCAAGGAAACAGGGAGGAAAAAACCTGATAAGCAACCTTTTTTAAGAATGTGCAACTTATTAGGCGCCTATCCGTATGAGATCCTGGTAATAGGTGATGTTTATCATAAAGATGGAATTGGAGCTAGAAATGCCGGTATGTCTTATCTGCCTCTCACATATAAGACGGACACAAATTTCTTTTTAGAACAGTTGTGGAGGTTTATGGAGGATAACGCTATATGATTGAAAAAAGATTATTATCTGTTAGCCTAATATTGGTGCTATCTGTGACTTTTTTGTTGGTTTCCAATCTTACCGGTTGTGCACCTACAGGAAAGGGAGAAACTTTGACCGTGGGGGCTGCTTCTGCCAATTTTTTTGTGTTCCAGGAAATGGCAGACAAGTTTGAAAAAGAGTATGGGATTAAAATAGATTACAATTTTGCCGCCACTGGGATGTTATATCAACAGATCAAACAGGGAGGCCCCATGGATGTATTTGTTTCAGCCGATGAAAAACATGTAGACATGTTGGTTGAAGAAGGGATGATAGATCCGGCTGACCAAAAGGTCTATGCTGAAGGTAGAATTGTAATAGCGAGCTTGGATGGAGAGATTCAAGAGATTGAAGATCTGAAAGAAGTAGATATCGTGGCTATAGCTAACCCGGAGCATGCCCCTTATGGAGTGGCTGCCAGACAAGCTCTCAAAAATGCAGGTGTTTTGGAGGAAATTTCTGACAAATTGATTTATGGCTCAAATTTGAGAGATGCCCAGAGATATTTGGAAACTGAGGAAGCAGATGCTGCTATTCTCTCGATTTCAATGGTCAAGGGCGAAGGTAAGAATATGGAGTATTCCTTGATTGATGAAGAACTGTATTCACCAGTGAAACAGAAAATCGGTATTTTGAACAATGCCATAGCTTCTGAAAAAGCATTACAGTTCTTTGAATTCGTTACGAACACAGAGATAGGAAGAGATATAATGGAAAGTTATGGTTTTGAGTTGCCTTGAACTAAAATATCTCTTGTAATTAGTTAGATGGAGGAAAAATGCTTAGAGATTCAGGAGGCAATGTTACGTACACCTCTTTTTCAGCGGCAAGGTTTAACTTATTATATATATGATGTGATAAATGGATTTCTAGGTCATAATCATCTTGGTCTACCGGTGGAGAAAATAGCTTGAAAAACAAGGTATAACTGGTACTATACTCTATTCGCCTGTCCAACAATATTCCCTTAAAGACATTGTCCTTTTCAAATCCTCTGCCCAAGTCTTTTCTTACGAATAATACCTGGGACGGCCTAATAGATATATTAACTTCGTCATATAAACTATAGCTATCTAAATTATTTATTAAAACCTTGAATTCTAATCCATTGGATTTTACCATAATATAGTTATCTTCTTTGGATATAACTTGACCGGGAAATATATTTCTACTGCCGGTGAACCTGGCTACTTTATTGCAGTTAGGTCTTTTCAGTACTTTTTCTTTTGGCTCCATTTGCAAAATTCGGCCATTGTCCATAACTGCAATGCAATCGCTTAATGTAAAAGCTTCTTCAAGGCTGTGGGTAACCAAGATAGTAGGCACGGGAAATTTTTTGTGAATCAATAAGAGTTCTTGCTGCATCCTTGTTCTTACTGGAGTGTCTAAAGCAGAAAAGGGCTCGTCTAGAAGAAGGAGATCTGGATCGACGATCAAGGTTCTTGCTAAAGCAACCCTCTGCTTTTGCCCCCCTGACAGCTGGTAAGGATATCTTTTTTCCAAGTTTTCAAGTCGCATAATTTTGAGCATTTCTTGGATCTTTTCTTTTTTAGCCGTCTTACTCATTTTTTTAAGGCCGTACCCTATGTTTTTTTCTACTGTAAGATGAGGAAATAAAGCATAGTCCTGGAATAAAAAACCAACCTTACGATTTTTTATTGGAATGTTAGTCCCGCTTTTTTCGTCGTAGAAAGTTCTGTTGTTTACAATTACCACCCCTTCGTCGGGTTCCGAGAGGCCGGAAATACACCTTAAAGTCAAGCTTTTACCACAACCGGAAGGGCCAAAGAGAGCAGTGATTCCCCCTTCTAATTCTAGATCTACATCAAGGCTAAAATCTCCAAAGTTTTTTTTGACATTACATTTTAACATCATCTTCACCCCTGGCGAGCTTGGTTTCTAGTTTTATTAATACAAACAGTACTATTAATACCAGAAAACTAATTATTGCTACTAAGTAATTTGCCCTGGCAATATCTCCTGCCAGAACCGCATCGTAAATGGCAATGGGTGTGGTTTGAGTTCTTCCTGGAATGTTCCCACTTATCATAATAGTGGTTCCGAAATCCCCTATGGCCCTGGCAAAAGCGAGAACAAGGCCTGTAGCTATTCCCCTCCAGGCAAGGGGCATGGTAATGGAAAAAAATATTTCCAATTCAGATCGCCCTAGAAGCCTGGCTGCGTTTTCTAAATTTTTATCAACTGATGAAAAGGCTGTCCTAGCTGATTTTATCAAGAAAGGTACGCTTACTACATATGAGGCAATTACAGCTGCCCTCCAGGTAAAGACTAGAGGGATGCCAAGCTCTAAAAAGAATTCCCCGATAAAGCTATTTCTACCTATTAAGATCAAGAGATAGTAACCCAACACAGTTGGTGGGAGGACTATAGGCAAGGTTATAAGGGCTTCTATCAACGCTTTGGCAGGAAAACTTTTCTTAGCCAAGAAGAAGGCTATTGGAATTCCCGTTATAAAAGCCCAGAAAACAGCAATGATCGAAACTCTAAAAGATAATTCCAGAGGAAAAAAATCCATAACAACCATTATCTCCTTATCAGATAAAATCCAAAGATAATACTAACTTCAACAGAATTTTAAAACTATCCTCTAAAGTTGTCAATTTAATTAATTTTGTATAGGCTCTGTTAAAGTTAGTTGTTGGTCGTCTTTAGTGCGAACTTTAAGCGTTCCTGCAAAAGGCAAATTTAACATTTTCTGAGCTAGTCAAATAGCCATTAGATAATTTTTAAACAATTTTTGCTACAAGTGTTTAGATTAAGATGTTTGCTTAAAATACTCGTTTGTATTATAATCAGGTTAGGATGGTGTGAAAAGCATATCTTGAATCATCTATTTTTATAGACTATATTTAGAGGAGGGATAAATATGTTTGGACGCTTTGGTCCATGGGAATTGATTTTGGTACTTGCAATTGCCTTAGTCATTTTTGGTCCTAAAAAGCTGCCGGAGCTTGGCAGGGGACTCGGAAAAGGCTTAAAAGAGTTTAAAGGGGCAACAAAAGAATTGAGAAATACTGTAGAAGATGTTGATAATGAGATAAAAAGTGAGGCCCAGAGTGCTGATGAGGATACTCCTTCAGAGCAAAGTGAAGGAAGTTCTGATAAAGAGCCTGAGCCCAATAAAGCTGAATGATTTAACATTGGTAAACATGGCAGCATAAGATAAACAAACTGAAGCATTATGGTACATGCATTGCGTTGACTAAAACAATAAAGAAAACACTGATAGATTGGATTTGTCACAGTCTAAAAAAAAGGTGGAATTGAATGATTCGAGGGCGTAAAAAAAATCCAAACGAAATGAGTTTTTTTCAGCATATAGGAGAGCTCAGGACAAGATTGATCTGGGTAATTGCCACCTTACTGGTAACTGTTGTAGTAGGATTTATGTTCTCAGAACAGGTTTTGGAAATTTTAAAAGCCCCCGCTGATGAGCTGGTTTATCTGGCGCCTGCAGAAGCTTTTCTTACCCAGTTAAAGCTTGCTTTCATAACGGGGCTTGTTTTTGCATTTCCAGTGATATTGTACAATTTCATTGCATTCTTACTGCCTGCCCTAGAAAAAAATGAAAGAAGATATCTATTTATTTTGCTACCCTTTGCTGTTATTTTATTCGTTGGTGGGGTAATGTTTGCTTATTTTGTGATGCTTCCTATAGCTTATAGGTTTTTTATCGGATTTGGCAATGAAGACCTACAGCCTTTTATATCCGTCAGAGAGTATGTTTCCTTTGCCCTTGGACTAATAATTCCATTTGGATTGGTATTTCAACTACCCCTTGTAACCATGATTCTAAGTCAAATGGATCTAATAGGGCCTGGATTTTTAAGGCGAAACAGGAAGATAGCGTTGTTAATAGTTTTCATGATAGGAGCTGTGCTGACCCCGCCTGATGTAATCTCTCAGGCATTAATGGCAGGTCCTCTTATATTGCTGTATGAACTTAGTATTATCATTTCCAGAATTGTAGTGCGAAAAAAGGAAAAACAAGAGCGGATTAGGGAGCAAGATGAAGGGTATTAATTAGTAATATAGTAAAATGGCAGGTGAAATAAATGAAATCTTATAAGGAATATCTATGGTTTGAAACCAGCCAGAGACAGGAGTTCATCAATATAACTCCTAAAATCCAAGAAATAGTTAAGAAAAGTGGGATTAAAGAAGGAATGTGTTTGGTTAATGCCATGCATATTACTGCCAGTGTTTTTATAAATGATGATGAGTCAGGACTTCACAGGGATTTGGAAAAATGGCTGGAAAAGCTGGCACCTCATGAGCCTGTTTCCCAGTATGCTCATAATAAAATGGAAGATAATGCTGCAGCTCATATGAAACGTGAGATAATGGGTCGTGAGGTTGTTGTTGCAATTTCAGATGGAGGGCTGGATTTTGGTCCCTGGGAACAGATTTTTTATGGTGAATTTGATGGCAAAAGAAGGAAAAAAGCCCTGGTAAAAGTCATCGGTGAATAAATATCACAGCTATGCTACATACTCCTGGTATACAAGTCGGTAGGACCGGTTTGATAAATATATCAGGAGTTTTTATGTGTATCAATAAATGGAGGTGTTGATGATGAAGGTTAATGTCAATGACGTTGAGTTGGAACTGGTACAGGGGGACATAGCTGCTCAGGAGGATATTGAAGCAGTGGTGAACGCAGCTAATGCTCAGTTAAGGCCTGGAGGTGGCGTAGCAGGTGCTTTGCATAAAGCTGCAGGCCCTGGACTAGAAGAGGAAGGAAAAAAATATGCTCCGATTAAACCCGGTCAAGCTGTGATAACAGGAGCCCATAATCTTCCCAATGAACATGTTATTCATTGCCTGGGGCCTGTATATGGGGTTGATGAGCCTTCGGATGAACTTCTAGCATCTTGTTATAAGGAAGCTTTGAGATTAGCTGAGGAAAATGAAATTACTTCTATTGCTTTTCCTTCTCTTTCCACTGGAGCCTTTGGTTATCCAATGGAAGCCGCTGCAAAAATAGCCTTTGAAACCGTTTTAAATGAAATGAATAACTTAACAAAAGTTACGAAACTCAGATTTGTATTATTTGATAAAAAATCCCTGGATGTTCATAAAAAAGTATTGGAAGAAGTTAAATAAAAAAGGGGTGAACAGATTATGAGTTATTTAGAAAACAAATTGGGAGAGCTGGTGATAAAAAAACTCCCAGGTGAAAGGATTATAGAAGAGTCTAAAGATAGCGGGTTGATAATTGTAGATATGCTTAAAGGATTCTGTGACACCGGTCCTTTGCAAAGCCCTTACAATCATGCCCTGGCTGGACCTATATCAAGTGTGGTAAAAAAGTGGGAAGGTCCCATAATTTCTATAGAAGATTCTCATAAAGAGGATGACGAAGAATTTAATGCTTTCCCTCCTCATTGTATTGAAGGAACAAAAGAAGCGGAGCTGGCTGAACCTATCCAGACGGAGTTGGAGAAAAAAGACTACGATGTTGTGAAAAAACAAACTCTTAGCCCTTTTTTTGGTGCCTGGGGATATGAAGATTGGCTGACTAAACAACAGGGTAGGGGGATAAAGAAGTTTTATATAGTTGGTAACTGTACAGACTTATGTGTCTATCAAACTGCCATGGGAACCAAAATGTGGTTTGCCGAGAAAGGTGATTCAGCTTCTATAAACGTCATTACTAACCTGGTTGACACCTATGACTTGCCAAAAGACGAAGCTCCTGAAGGGGTAGCTCCTCATCCCAGGGAATTGATGAATAGAGTGTTTTTTCACCATATGACTTTGAATGACATAAATCTTCTAGAAGTGGATTTTAAGCTGTAAGCTATTTTATATTTTGGCCCTGTTCAAGTTGAATCTTTGGAGACTTTAAGTCCGGGTTCATTACCATAAGGTGGTAATGAACCCGGACTTTTATTACCATAAATTCACTGCCTTAAGAATTCTAACAGCGGCTAAACTTAGAAGGATGTGAAGATAAAACAAATAAAAATCAGGGAATTCCCTGAGTCGACAAAAATTACTTAAGGAGAACCCCTGATAGTATTTTTTCGTTTAGTATGTGAAAATAAGGATAGTGCAAATGTAGTATGTGCAAGATAAAGCTTTTTAGCCTAACAACAAAAATTAAAAGAACCATTTTAATTTAACTACTGACTTTATCTTAGCGCACTTTTTAATTTTTTTCAAAAAAAATTTTAAATAATTTTGGAGGTGAATTTTGTGAGCCTCAAGGAGATAATGCAAAGGGGCATTAAAAGAAGGACGTTTTTGACTGTGACGGGAATCACAGGTGTTGCTGCGTTTTTTGGTTTAGGCTTGGATTCTAAAGCAAATGCCAGACCGGCTGAAGTTGATGAACTAATCCATTATGATCCAAGAGAATTACAGTATGAGGAAGGGGAATGGAGACCGACTGGATGTTCTGGCTGTACCTCATGGTGTGCAAAAGTAGCCCAAGTGATCGATGGAAGGGTGGTAAGGGTACAAGGTAACCCTGAGTCAAAACTTCATGGAGATGCAAGTTGTCCCAGGATTCATCTTACTTTACAGCAGTTATATGATCCTGACAGGATCAAACAGCCCATGAGAAGGACCAATCCTAATAAAGGAGTAGATGAGGATCCTCAATGGGAACCTATTACCTGGGATGAAGCTTTTGATGAATTAGCCGAAAGGATACTTGATCTAATTGAAAGGGATGAAGCTCATAAGTTTGCTCTATTTAGAGGACGTTATACCGCTCTCAATACGATAAATTATGGAACCCTGCCAAGTATTCTAGGAAGTCCTAATAACATTTCCCATAGTTCAATCTGCGCTGAGGCGGAAAAATGGGGGCCGTACTATACCGAAGGTATGTGGGGATATAGAGACCATGATATGGATAACACTACCTACGCTATCTTCTGGGGAGCAGATCCTCTATCAACCAATAGAAAAGTTTCCTCTGCTTTGGATGTTTGGCCAAAGATGAAGGAAAACGGTGCGAAAATCGTAGTCATTGACCCCAGGTATTCACCGAGTGCTACAAAAGCCGATGAATGGTTGCCAGTAAAAAGTGGTCAGGATGGTGCTTTAGCCGTTGCTATGGCTCATGTTATCTTGAGGGAAGGGCTATGGTGTAGAGAATTTGTCGGGGATTTTGTAAATACTGGAGAGTTTATCCCTGGAGAAGAAGTAAGTGAGGGCGCCTTTGAAGAGAAAGAAACGAAAGGCCTGATTAAATGGTGGAATCTAGAGCTTAAGGACAGGACTCCACAATGGGCAGAAGAAAAGTGCGGAATCTCTGCAGAAGATATCGAAAGGATAGCTATAGAACTGGGTGAGTCAGCTCCCCATGCTTATGTACAGATGGGCGGAGGTGCAGTTATGCAGATCCGTGGTGGTGCTAATTCCATGGCTGTGACTGCACTGAACGGACTAATAGGTGCCATAGACATAGAAGGTGGAACTTTTGATGGAATGGGCGCGCCAACTGACAGTTTACCTAGTTCATCAGCTTTTGAAAGGGATATAGTCGATAATAGAGTGATAGATCAACGTGGAACTTTACAAATGCCTGCCATAGCCGATGGTGGTATCAAATCTCCAGGTGTTATAACTAATAACGTGGCTAGGGCTATAAATGATGAAGATCCCTACAAGCTTGAGGTTGTGTGGAGCTATTGGAATAACTGGAACTATTCTGCTCCTGGAACCCATCGCTGGAATGAAGCTCTTAAAAAGATAGATTTCTTAGTACATTCAGGAACCCACGAAAATGAAATGTGCAGATTTGCTGATCTACTTCTACCGTCAACAAATCACATGTTTGAGCAGTATAGCTTTTTAAGCCAAAAAGCCAGGCGTTATACACATCTTTGGCTTGGAAGTAGGGTGATTGAGCCTATTTTTGATTGCAAAGATCCTGAAACAGAAATGGTTTATTTGTTAGCTGAAAAGCTAGAAGAAAAAGGTTTTTCAAATGTGATGGATTGGATTAGAAGATTTAGGGATCCCGTAACAGGCTTTAGGGTTCAAGATGAAAGACATTTTGCAGAAGTGGCAACGAAGATAATGCTGCGTCCAATCTGGAACGAACATTTTAACAGTTGGTATGAATTTAAAGAGATTGGAGTTTATAATTCAGAGAAATATCCAGAGAAAAAACGCTGGGGCGGCAACTTTAACACAGAATCTGGAAAATATGAATTCTATCCTGAAAGAATGAAAAAATACTTCGAAGAATTCGCTGAAGAAAAAGGAATTTCAGTGGAAGAGTTTATTGAAGCTTGTAATTACCAAGTGCCAGAACCTTTGGAGAAAATTTATTTGCCTCATTATCAACCCCCAATAATACCGGGAGAAGATAATGAAGAGGAGTACCCTCTGACTTTTATCGATTCTAAAAGCAGGTTGAATAGAGAGGGTCGGGCTCCAAACTGCTACTGGGTTTATGAGCTAAATGATGTCAACCCTGGTATGAAACCTGAGGAAGATTCTGCTTTAATCAACCCTCAGGATGCCGAGGAGTTAGGTATATCTGATGGTGAAGATATAAGAATAGTATCTCCTAGTGGTGAGTGTACCTGCACAGCAAGGGTATTTCCAGGAGTTCGTCCTGGTGAAGTAGTGAAAGCCTTTGGGCAAGGCCACTGGGCTCACGGACGAGTAGCAGCAGGTGTTAATTCACCTGATGAATACGATATAAATAATCCAAGAGGCGGTAACAACAATGATGTAATTCCTGCTGTGTATGAAAAGTTTAGTGGAAGCACAGTATTCTATGCTAGTACTAATGTTAGAATTGAAAGAGTGTAAAATGAATCTAAAAGATTTTTGTGACTTTTATACTTTAGGAGGTGTTTTAAGTGGCAAAGTATGGCATGGTTGTTGACCTGGAAAGGTGTACTGGCTGTGGTGCCTGCGTAATGGCATGCAAAGCTGAAAATAATGTGCCTAGAGGTATAAAATGGGCAAACTATGAGTTGAAAGTTGAGGGTGAATTCCCTAATGTAA
The DNA here is from genome assembly GCA_964498995.1 of uncultured Clostridia bacterium. Lineage (GTDB taxonomy): Bacteria > Bacillota > Natranaerobiia > Natranaerobiales > Natranaerofabaceae > Natranaerofaba. The sequence goes on from CAZCIZ010000008.1 coordinate 40,394, forward strand.
AATATGAATATGTCCCCACTCAGTGTAATCACTGCGATAATGCTCCCTGTGTTGAGGGCTGTCCTGCTAAAGGAGATGCCCTGTATTATTCGGATAATGGGATGACTCTATTGAATCCAGATGAATGCATTCAGTGCAGGGCTTGTGTCGATAACTGCCCCTATGGTCAGATGAGCTTTAACGATGAAGAACCTCATCAGTTCTGGCGGGATGAGCTGGGAGAAAAAGTAAGTGCAGCTGCAAAAAGTCCCGAAATTGTTCCATATTATAACCCAAATAGGGGGCTGACCTACCAAGGTATTAGAGGAGTGGACTATCCGGAAAAATGCACTTTTTGTGATCACAGGGTTTTAACAGCAGGTAAAGAGCCTGCCTGTGTAGAAGCTTGTCCTTGTAAAGCGAGATTATTTGGAGATTTAGAAAACCCAAATTGTGAAGCTAGGAAACATTTAGATAAATTTGAGTCCCATGATGCAGGAGTTTTAGATGCTAATACGGAACCTAATGTGTACTATGTAAAAGAATATTAATAAGGTAGTACCTACCTAAAAACCTTTAAAAATCGATAAAACTATGATAAATTAAAAGCGCCGGTGCATTATGATCCCGGCGCTTTTAAAAGTGTTATGTAATTAAATATTTAATATAAGGGGAGATATACAAAATGGAAACAGGTGAAAACATTAAGGATAAAGAAAAAATGGCGCCAGTTAGGTTTGGTTTGTATAATTGGTTTAGCGCTTCCCTGTATCAACCGGAGGAAGATTTACTTAAGCCTGCTTATGTTGATGTCTTGGAAGAATTAGCTTCCAATTTTAACCTGGAGGTTGATGAGGAGATAAAACAATTAAGACGGATAAAAGAAGAAAGTAAGTACAGTTTACAGGATTTAAAAGTTGATTACAGCAAGCTTTTTATTGGGCCGGCAAAACTCCTTGCACCACCTTATGAGTCGATTTATAAAGATAAAGGTTATCAGGTCATGGGAGATTCTACCATCAAGGTGAAAAAGTTTTACGAAAAAGCCGGAATGAAATTGGATGCAGAATATAAAGAACCCCAAGACCATATCGCTTTTGAGATGAACTTTATGTCTTTTCTATGCGAAGGAGAGGACAAACTCAGAAAAGATGGAGAAGTAGAACGGGGAGATGAATTGCTGCAAATACAAAAGAACTTTTTTTTAAATCATCCTTATACCTGGGTGAAAGAGCTTACAAACAACATAAAACAGCATGCAGAAACGGAGTTTTATCAGCTTGTAGCCAAGGTCCTTGAAAAATTTGTGGATAAGGAATATAATTATCTTAATAGAGTTTGTGAATAAAGAATTAAAATAGAAGCAGAGCCGGAAGAGGTGCAAAGTAGTGTTTTTTCGAGGATTTTTGGTGAAAAAATTAACAGAAGGAAATGTTCCCCATCTGATTACTAAGTATTGTGTCAATAAAAAGATGAAAAAAGAAAGATGCAGGGAATGCAGTAGGGTTTGTAGCGAAAATGCCATTGAGTTCTCAAAAAATGAATTGCCTTATTTGGATAAGGACAAGTGTAATGGATGTCATCTTTGTGTTGATGTTTGTCCAAGTAGGGCTTTTATGTCGGGGACAATGAAGTATATAAGGCTCTATCAAAGAGCTTTGACCAAGGCTCCTTTGGTGATTGGTTGTATCGAAAACGGTGATAATGTGAATCTCAAGTTTCCATGTATATACAGTATAAGTAACGAGTTTTTGATCTCATTGCTTTTGGGTTATGACAAAAAAGAGATAAGTTTTTACCTGGGAGATTGTGAGGAGTGTACTAATAACAAAAATTATAAAATCTTTGAGAAACGACTAGAGGAAGCTAAAGAATTTGTAAATAAAATAAAAACTCCTCCGGAAATAAATTACGTCTATGAGTACCAGGAAAACCCCCTCGATGGTGAACCCATTTCTAGAAGGGATATGTTTAGGATGTTTAGCAGTGAAACCCAAAAAAACACCAAAGATATAGCAGATGAGCTGTTAAACAAGAATAAAGCTTCACCTCTTCCAGATGACAGGAAGTTACTGATAGAATTATTGAAAGAGAAGAACGTGACATTAGTCAAGGATATGCCTCTTCCATTTAAGTTTTGGGAATTGACAGAAAGATGTAATGGCTGCAAAATGTGTGCTAATGTCTGTCCTCACAAAGCCTGGGAAAAGGTTGTGCATAAAGAAAGAGATGAAATAGAGATACGGCACTTTCCCTGGTTGTGTTTTAAGTGTGGAATATGTGAGAGGTACTGTCCAAGAAATGCCATCAAGGAAACAAGTTACGAAGGTAAAGTTTTTTCTGAAAACATTTATTTTAAAAAGAAACTTCTACCTAAGCTTAGGTGCCCTAGATGTAGAAGGAAATTCGTACAAACTGAAGAAATGGGAGAGCTTTGCCCAACTTGTGAAAAAAAACAAAAGAACAAACAAGAAAGAAAACAGGATGCTGTTGATGATAAATAGTGTTAATAGTTTAATTTGAAAAGAGAAGGGGGAATGAGATATGTTTGGAAAACTAGGACCTCAGGAGATACTGATAATTTTTGGGGTGGCATTATTGATATTTGGTCCTACCAGGATCCCCCAAGTGGGAAGGGGACTTGGAAAAGCTTTTAAAGAATACAGAGGGATCAAAAAAAGTTTCAAGGATGAGATTGATGAGACAATCAATGATACTAAGGAATCTATAGAAGAAGATCCCGATGATAGGAGAGAAAAAAAGGATTAGTAATAAAATAAATTAGTTATTTTCATTACTGGTTGTGGCGAGGGGCCATGAATTGTTAATTGGAGTATGTTTTCTCGAGGAGGAAATTTATTGAAGGTGAATTGGTTTAAGAATAAGCTTATAATCTTGTATTTTTTAATGTTTTGGTTGATTTTAGTTGGAACCTTAGCTGGTGGTTGTCTTAGAGACACCTCCGACAAGCCTAAAATTTATCTCTCCGCTGAAAAAGAATTACATCATAAAGAAAATGCAGAAAATTACGAAAAAAGTTTTAATAATGATAAAGTGCTGAATATTGCTTTAGCTTCTATAACATCACCCAGGGAATCCCTTTATTTTTATGGTGATCTCCTGGACATGCTAGAGGAAGAAATAGACAAGGATATAAGGATTACCCAAAGACAAACCTACGGGGAGACCAACGATTTGATCAGGCAGGGCGAAGCGGATATAGCTTTTATTTGCACTTATTCCTATGTAGTGGTCAAAGACAACTATGATGCACCTATAATTGCGGCTCCCCAGGTAGATGGGGAAAGGACTTATTATTCATATATCATAACTAGTAAAGACCTTGAGGTTGACGGCATTTCTGATTTAGAAGGAAAATCCTTTGCTTATACTGACCCTCTTTCAAACTCCGGGCGTTTATATCCATTGTATATGTTGCATAATAAAGACAAAAATGCTGATGACTTTTTTGGCAGCAGTATATTTACTTACAGTCATGATAACTCAATCAGGTCAGTAAGTGAAGGAGTAGTAGATGGTGCTGCCGTAGACAGCTTGATCTATGATTATCTAAAAAACAGAGAACCTGAATATTTCGATAATATAGAGATCATTCATAAATCAGACCCCTTTGGCATCCAACCCATTGTTGCTAGGCCTGGAATTGATGAGGAGTTGAAAAATGAGCTTACTGATTTTTTTACCACTTTGCATAAAAGCAGTCAAGGTAGAGAAATTTTAAATCACATTGGTTTTGATAAATTTGTTGAAGGTAATGATTCTGATTATGATTCTATTAGAGATATTGCGGATGTGATGGGTTATGAATATCATTGATAGACTCAAAATAAGCATCAGCAAACTTGGGCTTAGATGGAAGATGCTTGGAATTGTTTTTATCGTTATAGTTATTATAAGTAGTTGGGCCTCCTGGCAAGTATACAACGCCATTACTGAATCAGTTAGCACATATCTTGAGAGGACAGGGGTATCTATTTCAAAAAATGTGGCTACCAGAAGCGAAGATTATGTCTTTACCAATGACATGTTTAGGCTTCATAATTTGATGCAGGAAACCTTGGAGAATAACCCTGACGTAAGATATTTGTTCATAGAAGGGGCTGATAGAGAGATTCTGGCAAGTTCATTTGGAGAAGGAATTCCCAGGGGATTAAGGGAAGTTAATGAGGTAGCCTCAGAAGATGATCATAATACCCAAGTGATTAATACTGAAGAAGGACTTGTTTATGATATAGCTACTCCTATCTTCGATGGTAGGAGCGGTACGGTGAGACTTGGAGTTTCAGAAGCAGAGTTAAAAGCTTTAACTGGAGATATGATTAGAGATATTTTGATCATGACAGCTATTATATCTGGCCTTGGACTTTTTGTCTCATACTATCTATCCAATCTTATAATAAATCCAGTGACCAGGCTGGCTGAAACTTCAAAAGAGATTGGAAAAGGAGATTTTTACAAAAAAGCCATCAAAGTACATACCAAAGATGAAATTGGTGAGTTGTCATATTCTTTTAATCGAATGTTAGAAGGTCTTCAGGAGCTTGACAAAAAGAACAATGCTTATAAAAAAGAGTTAGAAGCAAAGGAAGAGATGAGGTTAAATCTGTTGAGAAAAACAATTAATTCTCAAGAAAAAGAAAGAAAACGTATTGCCAGGGAGCTTCACGATGAAGCAGGACAGTCCCTTACTTCCATGAAAATCGCTGTAAGGCGAATTGAGAACAGTAACAGTATGGATGATGTGTTAAAAGTAACCGGTGATCTTAGAAATTTATTGGATGATGCCATAGATGAGCTAAAAATGCTTTCCAAGAACTTAAGACCGAGAGTCCTTGATGATTTAGGTCTTTTTTTGGCTTTGGAAAAATATTTTAGGGAGTACGAGGAAAATACAGGCATTAATGTAGAGCTGAAAATGGGTTTATTAAGTGATTGGGAACCGGAAAGCATTTTTGCAATTACAATCTATAGAATTATTCAGGAAGCATCTACTAACGTCTTAAAACATTCTGAAGCCAAGAATTTGTGGGTGAAGTTTGAAAAAGTAGATGAAAAAACGGGAGAAGTGATCATCTCTGACGATGGGAAGGGGTTTGATGTTGAAAGTAAATATAGTGATTCTAGTGTAAGTTCACTAGGATTATTCGGGATGGAAGAGAGGGCATCCATTATTGAAGGGGAATTAAATATTAGTTCTGAACTAGGTAAGGGGACTTCGGTTTCATTGAGATTTCCCCTTCAAAGGGGAGGTGAAGGGGGAAAAATTGGATGAAAAAATAAAAATTTTACTAGTAGATGATCATACGATACTTAGAAATGGCTTGAAAATGCTCCTGGAGAATGAAAATGATCTTAAAGTTATTGGCGAAGCAGGGAGTGCCGAGGAAGCTTATGATGTTTTTGATGAGGAGAAGCCGGACCTCGTAGTCTTGGATTTATCATTGCCAGATAAGAACGGGCTAAAGGTATTAAGGGAGTTTAAAAATAAGTCTGCTGAAACAAAAATTATAGTATTGACCATGCATGAAGACGAAGAATATTTTAATAAGGTTTTGCAATATGGAGGAGATGGGTATATTATAAAAAAAGCAGCTGATGCGGAATTGATTTCAGCAATACATTCAATATACACAGGTAATGGTTTTTTTGTTGATAGTTACATGGCTAAAACTATATTTATCAATGATATAGAGAGTTATACAAGGAGAATAAAAGGTAAAACAGACCATCAGGTTGAAAAACTTAGCCAAAGAGAATTGGAGATTCTAAAATTGATAGCCCTGGGCTATACCAATAAGGATATAGCTGAAAATTTATTTATTAGCGTCAAAACGGTAGAAACTCATAAAGGGAAAATTAAAGATAAATTAAATCTTGTAAAGAGCCGGGAATTGGTAAAGTTTGCTTTTGATGCAGGACTAGTGGAAATTGAAGATGTTTAGGTTTTGAAAATAAAGGGCAAAATAAAAATTGGAGCGGCTAAGCCGCTCCAATTTTGTTGTTTTTGCTACTTGTTATATCTCATTCTGATATTAATTTATTGCATCTTCTACTGCTTCCACTATACCGTCACTAGATGCTGTAGCCCCTGTCTCAGTATCTACATCAGTACCTTGAGCATCGATGATGTCGTCTATTGTTTGCTTACCATCTTCCCAGTATTCTGGAGTCTCGTCCTGACTCAATACTTCAATGCTTACGATTTCATCTCCGTCCATAGTTACCTCAACTTCAATGTCATCATTGAAACCTTCACCAGTACCGGTAAATGTTTCTCCTTCTACTTCTTCTTCAACTTCTTCATCTTCTTCTTTAGCTTCCTCATCTTCATCTTCTACTTCTTCTCCTGCTGCTTTGTATAATGCTTCTTCTACAGCCCTTGCTATTGCCTCACTGGAAACGGTAACTTCTGTGACCCCGTCAACGCCTTCAGTTCCTCCAGCATCGATAATTCTATCGGGCATTTCTTCAAAAGCAGGGTCAGAAAGATCTTCTGTCTCTTGGTGATCAAAGTTACCAATGTCGACAATCTCACCATCTTCAATGGTGATTTCTAGTGTAATATCCCCCTCGTGACCTTCAGCACTAGCTTCATAAGTTCCATCTTCTAGATCCATGTCAGCAGCAACTAGACCTTCTACGTCAATTTCCACTCCTTCTGCAACGTCTTCTTCTTTCTCATCTTCTTCTACCTCTTCCTCTTCTTCTTTCTCTTCTTCAGGTGGTGGTGGTTCCTCGCAACCTAGTCCCATAAATGCTGCAACAGTTAATGCGAGAAAAAGAATCAATGCTCTTTTCATAATTATCTTGCTCACTCCTTTCAATTTTTCTTACCTCTAACATTATACTATAAACTATGCTTTTTTTCCTTTAATAAGATGAGACTATTTTATAAAATTTTTGTAAAGCAAAATAATATTGATATAAGATTTTATATCGCTGAAGTATGTGGCAGTATGTGGCAGATCCAAAAGAGTTAGAGAAAACTTTATTTACACCTTGGACAAAGGATAGTATAATGGATTTCGACTAAAAAAGAATTCTAATTAAATGACGGGTAATTAATACCTGACATAAAACTCACCTGCAGGTGAGTTTTTTTGCTAGGAGGTAACCCATATGAAAGTAAAAGTCAATGGTGAAAAAAAGGAAGTTTTTGGCCCTCTTACTTTAAAGGAGCTTCTAGAAAAGTTCAACCCTGGCTCTAGAAGAAAGGTAGTAGTTTTAAACCGGAAATTGGTTATGGAATCTGAATGGGATAGCAAAATGATTCAAGAAAATGATGAAGTGGAAATCTTGAATATGGTTGGTGGAGGCTAGTGAATTCTGGACAGAAAATATGCCGAAAGGGAGGGATAATAATTATAAATAAAGAAAATGACAAGGTTTTGGGATCGGATATCTATGCAATTACAGCAGAAGAGTTTTCTAGGGGTAGAGATAATATCCAGGTGGTACAAGAATTACTAGACAGCGGCGTGGAAATAATTCAATACAGGGAGAAGGAGAAAAAACCGAGGGAAAAGCTGAAGCAATGTAAACAGATAAGAGAAATGACCCGACAAGCCGGGTGCAAGTTTATTGTAAACGATGATATCGATATAGCCCTTTTAGTAGGAGCTGATGGTATACATGTAGGACAAGATGATCTTCCAGTGGATGAAATCAGAAAACTGGTAAAAGATGAGATGATAATCGGACTTTCTACCCATACTCCGGAAGAAGTTAAAGAAGGGATTGGTTTAGGAGCGGATTATATTGGTGTAGGTCCAGTCTTTGAGACGACTACAAAGGAGTATAAAGGTGAGCTGGCTGGGCTTGAGTTTGTGGAATATGTTTATCAAAACTTTAATATCCCTTTTGTGGCAATAGGTGGAATAAAAAGGGATAATATCAAACTGGTGAAGAAAAAAGGAGCTAATTGTTTTGCCCTGGTTACAGAAATAGTGGAATCAGAAAACATACAAGAAAGGATTAAAGAGCTGAGGAATATCATTAGTCCGGGTTAACTTGTTCTTTTTTGTCATTTAGGTTATAATTGTCCAAGCAAAATTAATTAAAGCGAGGTAGAATTTATGAAATTATTTAAGGAAGAATTGGAAAATAAATTAAGCCAGGCAGTAGAACTTGGGTCTGAAGAGATAGAGGAATTACTCGAAGTACCACCAGAACCGGATATGGGGGATCTGGCATTTCCCTGTTTTAAACTGGCCAAGATAAAGAATAAAAGTCCTGCTGATATAGCCCTAGATTTGGAAAGGGATATTAACGCATTAAAAAGTGAATACTTTGAAGCTGTGAAAGCAGTAGGCCCTTATTTGAACGTATTTTTTAGCAAAGAAAAACTGGCAGAAGTTACAATCAAAAAGGTTATCGATGAAGGTGAAAGATATGGGAGCAGTGATGAAGGGGAAGGTAAGACTGTCGTGATTGATTTTTCTTCACCTAATATAGCAAAGCCCTTCGGGGTTGGTCACCTTCGTTCTACGGTTATAGGCAATGCCCTGTATAATATTTATGAAAAGCTCGGTTATGAGGTTATAGGGATAAATCACTTAGGCGATTGGGGAACGCAATTTGGGAAGTTGATCTCGGCTTATCTTAAATGGGGAGATGAAGAAAAGCTAAATGAAGACCCCATAGACTATCTTTATTCACTGTATACACGTTATCATCAGGAGGAAGAATATTCACCAGAACTTGAAGAAGAAGGTCGGGAATGGTTTAGAAGATTGGAGAATAACGATGATAAGGCTGTTTCATTGTGGGAAAAGTTTAGAGAGCTAAGTATAGAAGAATTTAAGCGAATCTATGAAAGACTTGGGGTTTCATTTGATAGTTATAGGGGTGAAGCTTATTATAATAAATACCTTGATGAAACCATTTCAGAAATAGAAAAAAGTGAAGTATCTAGATACAGTGAGGGTGCCCTGGTTGTAGATCTTGGTGAGGAGATACCCCCCTGTTTGTTGAAAAAAAGAGATGGAGCCACTTTATATGCCACCAGGGATATATGTGCTGCTATCAAGAGGTATGAAGAATATCAATTTGACAAGTGTTTATATGTTGTGGGTGATGATCAAAAACTTCATTTTAGACAGGTCTTTGAAACCCTGGAGAAGCTGGGATATGAATTTGCACCTTTATGCGAACATATTCCCTTTGGATTGATTAGATTTAAAGACGGCAAGATGTCTACTAGGGCAGGCAATATAATTTTTTTGGAAGATGTTTTAGATAAAGCTTCAGCTCTGGCTTTAGAGATTATTAAAGAAAAAAATCCTAACCTGGAAAATAAAGAAGAGATAAGCGAAATGGTAGGGGTTGGAGCTATTATTTTTGGTGATTTAAGTAATGATAGGGTTAAAGAAGTTACCTTTGACTGGGAAAAAATACTTGATTTTAACGGGGAAACAGCACCTTATCTTCAATATACCCACGCTAGAATTTGTAGTGTACTAAAAAGGGCCGAAAAGGACAGGGTTACAAAGAATCTAAATATTTTGACTGGAGAATATGAACAGGAAGTCATAAAGAAGTTGGCAAATTATGAAGAAAATATCAGGAGGGCTAGAGAGCTAAACAAGCCCCATATATTAGCTAGATACCTCCTTGATCTAGCTAGAGTCTATAACAGGTTTTACAACAAATGCCCAATACTGAATGAAAAAGAAGATATTAAGGAGGCAAGATTGGCCCTGTGTGAAGGAGTCAGGCAGGTCCTTAAGGACGGTCTGTCCATTATGGGAATAAAGGCTCCAAAAGCCATGTAATTTTATTATTGTTAAATAAAATTGCAAAGGGGAGTATAAAAATGGGTATATTTTGAAAAAGATTATCTGTATGCCCAGGGGATAAAACAGTTGCATGTTCTAGGAGGTTGCTTACAGGTTTGAATAGACGTGATAGAACTTTTAAGATAATTTTTGATTTTATTACAAAGATATTTCCCCTTGTAGAGAAAGAATTAAAATACTGGAAAAATAAGATTAGATGGGCGCCGGATCAGGAGTTGGCTAAACAGGGAGTAATGAGTATCGAAACCAAAAAGTTTCATGCCCTAGGAGGAAGTGTTTTTGCTTTATATAACCAAGAAAGCTATATAGGGCTTACAAGGGTCATTACCGCTTATCAGACTATAAGCGATTACCTTGACAATTTGTGTGACAGGGCGGGGGTCTACTCACAAAGAGCTTTTGACAAGCTACATTTGTCCATGTTTCATTCCATGAAAGTTGAAACAGAAGTTAATGACATGAGCTATCCCCAGAGTTATTACCAGTATTATCCTCATAAAGACGATGGAGGATACCTGGATGCTTTGGTTGATTATTGTGTAGGCAAGGTTTCTAGTTTTTCCAATTATTATTTGGTTAAAGATGATATAAAAGATACTGTTAAACTATATAGGGATTTGCAAGTATATAAACACTTAAAGCCGGAAATAAGAGAGAAAAAACTTATTGAGTGGTATAAGAGATACGAAAAACTTTATCCGGATATCAAATGGTGGGAATTTTCATGTGCTTGTGGGTCAACTTTACTGGTGTTTGCTCTTATTGCCCTTTCTTCAAAAACAAACCTTACCAGGGAAGAAAAAGATAAAATAATCGATGCTTATTTTCCCTGGATCTGTGGATTTCATATCATGCTTGATTATTATATTGATCAACAAGAAGATGAAAGGGAAGGAGAATTGAACCTGGTTAGCTTTTATAAAGATATGTACCAACAGGAAGAGAGGTTATGTTATTTTTGTGAAAGATCATTAGAAGAGGCAGATAAACTGCCTAGAGCAAATTTTCATTTGACAGTGATAAAAGGGATGATTGCCTTGTATTTGTCAGACCCAAAAGTAAAACAGCAGGGTTTTGAAGGGACTGCGAAAAAGCTCATAGAGCTAGGTGGCATTAATACTAAATTGTTGTTTTATGCCTGTAAAGTTCTTCGAGCCTGTAAAATGATAAATTAAGAATTTCTTTCTAAAATATAATGGGTTAGTCTTGTTAAGGTTCTTTTTACTGGCACATCAGGCATCTCAGCAAGAGCATTTAAGGCTTTTCTAATTTCTTCTTTGGCTATATGGTAAGTATAATCAATGGCATCATGTTTATGTAATAGCTCTGTTACATATTCTAGGTTAGAATCATTAAGTTCTTTGTTATCAATAATAGCTTTGACTTTTTCTCCTTCGCTTTTATTATTAAGTAAGTAAATTACTGGTAATGTCAAAACCCCCTGACTTAAATCCTTTTTTGTTGGTTTCCCCAAGTTGTTTGATTTTGCCGTAAAGTCTAAGAGGTCATCTACAACTTGAAAGGCCATTCCCAGGTGAATGCCAAAATCCCTTAAATGCTTGATCTTATTATCTGGAACTTCACCTATTATGGCTCCTGATTCACAGCAAGCAGAAATAAGGCTTGCTGTCTTCTTTTTTACGTAATTAAAATATTCATCTTGAGTAAACCCGGTATTGTATAGGTTTTGAAGCTGAATTATTTCTCCTTGGCTCATCTCCCTTACGGCTACTGTCATTATTCTAATAATCTCTGGAGAATTGTAAGGAGCCAATAGCTCAAAAGCTTTTGCAAATAGATAATCTCCACTTAAAACCGCCATTTGATTTCCCCTGGTATGATTTATTGTGGATATTCCCCTTCTGGTTTTAGCAGAGTCGATGATGTCGTCATGAATCAAAGAGGCAGTATGAATTAATTCACTTGCAATGGCAACATTTAAGTTATTATCCTCAAATTTTTTGTAAAAGGTTGAGCAAAGTATTGTTAATAGAGGCCTAAGTTTCTTGCCCCGTCCTAGCAAAAAGGGTGAAGTTAACTCGGCAGTTTCACTGTATTGTTCTGAGACAAACTTTTCTAAGCCCTTGTTGACTTTTTTTAACTCAGGGAGATCAAAGATATTATTTTTAAGTGAAATTTCATAATTCAAGGTTTTCACCCTTTCTAAATATTTTGATCAGAGATATAACTACAGCGAAAATTGTTAATACTTGTAAATATAATTTGTGTACCTTGCTATATTCCTTGCCACCTACCAACTCTCACAAAGATTTGCAAAAACATCCAAATCAAAAAGTTCGCTTATGGTAGGTGGCAAGCAATTAAAGAAGCAATTACAAAATAATAGTACATAAATTTTACAGTTTTAGGTGTTAATTATTTTGACAATATTATTATAACACAAACTGGAATGAATTATTTTCTTTTGAAATCATTTACTAACTTTGACAATTTGTTTATAATGAACAGATCAAGTCGTCTAAACTATTATTTCAAAAGAAACTCAATGTAGTATGGGATAGTAATAAAATAATCAAACCTGAAGTAAGTACTCCTAAAGAAATTATCCAGAAGGAATCCCTGAAAGGGATTTTAAATATATACGCTGCTAGGCTGGCTGTCCAGGCACCTGTAGTTGGTAGAGGTATTGCAACAAAAAAGTATAGAACGTACTTACCGTATTTTATATATTGGTCCTTTTTTTTCAATACTCTTTCCGTTGATTTGTTGAATATAATATCTAGGACGGGAATTTTTTTGAACAGTTCTCCCAACCAGTTTAACATAATAAATATTGGTATTATTACGGCTATATTGCCCAGGGCGCTTAAAAAATATGCCTGCCAGCTGCTAAATCCATAACTTAAAGCTAAGGGAATACCGCCTCTGATCTCGATTACTGGAAGGGCTGAAAATATTAACACCTTTATCATCTCGAACAAGTCCATGTTGATCATTACTCCTTTACATTGGCTTTAGAGTTAATTATTGAATTTAACTACATGTTATTTTACCACGGGTGAGACTTATGATTCCATTAAAAGATAATATAAAATCCCACAGCATCCCTATTATAACTGTATTATTAATCATAATCAATGTTTTGATTTTTGTCTTCCAAAGTAGTTTGGATAGGGAGTCAAATATTTTATTTATTACAATGCTTGGTTTTATCCCTCAAAGGATAACTATGGAATTTTCATTGGAATATTATCCCTTAATGACTTTTGTTACTTCGATGTTTTTACACGGTAGCTTGTTACATCTCCTTGGCAACATGCTTTATCTGTGGATATTCGGTGATAATGTAGAAGATAAGCTTGGGAAGCTAGGGTTTTTATTTTTTTATATAATAGTAGGTATACTGGGGAACTTTGCTCACTATATGTATGACCCCTTATCATCTCAGCCCGCCATAGGTGCTAGTGGTGCTGTGGCAGGAGTTTTAGGTGCTTATTTTATATTTTATCCATCCGCTCGGATTTTGACTATCGTTCCTATAGGCTTTTTTATTACGGCTTTTCACCTTCCTGCGGTTATTTTTTTGGGGATTTGGATTTTATTACAGACAGCAAATGCATTGCTTGCCTTACCCGGAACTGCAACTTCTGTTGCATGGTGGGCGCATATAGGGGGGTTTCTAGCAGGATTTTTCCTGGGTGTTGTAAATCTAATCAGCAGAGCCAGAGAATGATAATAGTTCTAATTTCGCTGTTATAGTATAATCTGACAGTAGGTAGTTTTTATTAATACATCTAAGACTCTTTAGAGGGTGCAATAAGTCTATATGTAAACCCTTGGATTTTACGATAGATCCATATTCTTGAGTCTTGACATGGTATTATTTCAATGATAACATTTTGTTGATAATACAAGTTAATAAGGATCAAGCCTCATCTCGACATTGAGGTGAGGTAGAGGAGCGGATGGTCAATAGTAATTCCTGGGAGCTTTAGAGCAAGCTGTGATCAGGGAGGAAAGGGACATTCGCCGAAGCATCATGATCAGCTCTGGACATGATGCTGGTTTGGTGGATAAAATCCTTCAAACTGTCATTGGTGCTAACCCTGTAACACCAATGAAGAGCTATCTCACACAAAAGCAGGGTAGAGAGGAGGGTTCCTAGCTGTTGGCAATAAACAGTTGACAGGCGAACCTGACCACTTACAACCTGTTGACTGTTTTTTTAATTTGAGATTGTTTGGCATAACTAGACTATAGCATGGAAGGTGATTAAAGTGGAAATTGTGGTACAAAAATTCGGTGGAACTTCTGTTGCAACTGAGCAGGAAAGGGAGTACGCTATTAAGAAAGTTAAAGAAGTATATGATAAAGGCGACCTTCCCGTTGTAGTAGTTTCTGCTATGGGCCAAAAAGGTTCGCCTTATGCCACAGATACCCTTTTATCTTTAACTAAAAAGGAAATAAGTTCATCTAGGGATCGTGACTTGTTGTTATCATGTGGTGAGATAATTTCAAGCGTTATATTTAGCCAAGAGCTAAGGGATCAAGGTTACCCTTCTCAGGCCTTGAGTGGACCTCAGGCCGGAATCAAGACTGATGATGAATTTGGTAATGCAAGGATAGAAGCTGTCAAATCTTCTTCGTTAAATTCACTCCTAGAGGAAAGCGTTATTCCTGTGGTTGCTGGATTTCAAGGGGCCACTTCAGAAGGAGATATTACGACTCTAGGTCGTGGTGGTAGTGATACAACTGCTGTTGCTCTGGGTGTATTTCTAGACGTTAATAGGGTAGAAATTTATACAGATGTTGATTCGTTAATGACTGCTGATCCAAGGCTTGTTTCCGAGGCTAAGCCTATCCACGAAATAAATTTTACCGAGCTTTTTAACCTGGCTCAGGAAGGGGCGAAAATCATCCACCCCCGGGCTGTACAAATAGCCATGGAAAATCATGTGCCTCTGTATATAACGTGTGCCAAAGGAAGTGCAAGGGGCACAAAAGTCTCTTGGAGGACAGAAGAAGATTCCCCAACCTGGGATCAAGGAAGAGTGATTTCCGGGCTTGCTCATATGGATGATATCGCCCAATTGGTAATAAAACCTTCTGAAGGTGAACTTACTATGGATCTGCATTGTGAAATTTTTTCCGCCCTGGCCAGGGAAAATGTAAGTGTGGATTTGATTAATGTTTTGACTTCAGGAGTTTACTTAACGGTTTCAGATGAAAAAATTGAGGATGCAGAAGAAGCATTGAAAGATCTTCCAGTGGAAACGGAAAACATCAAGAATTGTTCTAAGATTTCCCTGGTTGGAAATGGAATGCGTGGAGTTTCTGGTGTCATGGAAAGGATATTCGAAACCTTGAGGAATGAAGATGTTCCAGTACTTCAAACAGCTGACTCCAATACTACAGTATCATGTTTGATTCCGAAAGATAAGAAAAAAGCTGCTCTAAATGGCCTTCACAAAACCTTCTCTCTATGAATTAAATATAATGAGAAGGCTAATGATAACATAAAAGCCAATAATCATTTTTTGAAGAGGAGAGGATACTCATTATACCCTTAGGACGTGTGCAAACTGCTATGGTTACTCCTTTTAAAGATGATCATGAACTTAATCTTGAAGGAGTTGGGTCTCTGGTTGACCATCTTTGTAGATATGGAACGGAAGGTTTAGTAGTGACAGGAACGACTGGTGAATCGCCAACTTTAACTTTGGATGAAAAGGAACAGCTCTGGCTGGAGGTGATTAAGACCAAGCCGCAGAATGTACCCGTTATAGCAGGAACAGGTGCCAATAGTACCAGAGTTACTTTGGAAGCTTCTAAGAAGGCGGAAAAAGCCGGGGCGGATGGAATTATGGTAGTCACCCCCTACTACAACAAACCACCTCAATCAGATCTGGTAAAACATTATGAAGAGGTGGCAAAAAATACAAACTTACCAATAATGTTATACAATGTACCAAAGAGAACAGGGTCAAATCTTTTACCGGAAACTGTTGAAAAATTGATGGAATTTGATAATATAATTGCTATAAAAGAGGCTAGTGGAGACCTTGGACAGGTAGCTAGAATAAGAAAGCTTTTGGGTAATAGGATAAAAATATTTTCAGGTGAGGATAGTATCACCTTACCTATGATGTCTATAGGAGCTTCAGGAGTTGTAAGCGTTGCATCTCATGTGGCGGGTCTTGATTTTAAAGGAATGTTGGAAAAATTCGTATCTGGAGATGTTGATAATGCAATGAGGATTCATTACAGATTAATGTCTTTATTTGATGCCCTTTCTATTTCCACTAACCCTATCCCGATAAAATGCGCGCTAAATCACCTAGGTGTGAATGTTGGCCCTTTAAGGTCTCCTTTAAGTGAGTTGTGCAGAGAAGATCTAGCTGTCTTGAAAGAAGCGTTAAAAGATTACATGTAAATCAAATATTTTCATTACTGGTTGTGGTGTGAAAACCAAAACATGGGAAGTTGGTTAAAAAAATAGTAGCGGGGTAAATCCCCGCTATTCGTTATTATAATGATCTTAAGGTTATGTTCAGAATCACAAAATTATTTGATTGCAAAAGTAATTTCAGTACCCGCACCCTCCCTTGTGGCTAAATGATAATCATCTACGTATTTAGCCAGGTTTTTCAGAGGAGTGTCTAAGCCTTCGTTTCTATCTAAATCTCCTAAAAGACTTTTCACACTTTCTCTGGTTATTTTGTCCATACCTTCTCCATTGTCTTTTACAAAGATAACGAACTTGCCATTTTCGAGATCTACTTTAGATGTTATTTGGGTTGCTCCTGATTTTAAAGAGCTTTCCACCAGAGTACTTACTGCTTCCTTGATTATTGCGTGTTTTTCCATGAGATATATTTGCCTCCTTTCTTAAAAATGTTATTAAACCCCTTCTACAAAAAACCATGGTTTCCTTTAATCAAAGGTGGTCCAATGAATGTAAGAAAAGGTAGTTCCTGGTTTAGGCCTTTTAACACATCCTTCGAAATTTGTTAAAATAATTGTAAGATTTAAACGGATTCTGAATGTTTGTAATAATTACTTTTTGTGTTATTATTATTGTTATCAGGGGGGAAATCAATGGAAGTAGGTATCTTGATCGTAAAGTTATCCATCGGTGAAGCAAATTCTTTAAAAGAAAAGAGAAAGATAATAAAGAGCTTGATAGATAGACTTAAGAATAAGTATAATTTATCCGTGGCAGAAACTGACCTGCAAAACAAGTGGAGAGAAGCGGAGATAGGGATAGCGATAGTAGGAAATGAAAAACCATATCTGAATAGAGTTCTAGAAAAAACCGTAGATATAATAGAAGCCAATAATAAAACAATAATGACCGATTATGAAGTACATTTTTGGTAAAGGGGGTTAGTTTATACGAATGAACTATTCCAGAGAGGATACCATTGAAAAGTTAAAATGGGAGGCTGCTATGGAACTTGATTTAATCCACAAGGTTTTGGAAGGAGGTTGGGGAGAACTTACTGCTAGAGAAACCGGGAAAATCGGTGGAATTTTAGCGAGCAAACTAAAACATAACGAGATATATGATTGATGTCAAACCTAATTATAAGGATGGTGTAAGTATGCCAGCTACCTCGGTTTCCATTTGGATGGCCCTGGGGGGAGGTCTTCTGTTCTTTTTAAACCCCTGTGTATGGCCTTTATACCCTGCTTATGTATCGTATATTACCGGATCTTCTTTATCGGAATTACAATCTGGTGATAAGAAAGAGAATTTTCTCAAAAATATCAAAAACACTTTGGGTTTTATTGTAGGTTTTTCTATAATCTTTATGGTCCTGGGGGCTGTGGCAACTTCCCTTGGGAGTTATTATGCAAATCAACAACTCTTTGAAAGAATTGCCGGAGTTATAATAATCTTTTTTGGTTTGCAGTTAAGTGGCCTTTTAAAGTTCAGTTTTCTTTCTGCTGATAAACGTGTTTCATTTTTGCCTGATAAACCTGGATTTCTTAGCTCTACTGTATTTGGGGCTACCTTCGCATTAGGCTGGACACCCTGTGCAACACCGATACTGGGAGCTATCTTGGCATATGCCTTTACCCAGGAAACATTATATCAGGGCATATTATTACTAGGAGCTTTTTCCATAGGATTTGGAATTCCTTTTTTAATCCTTACGGCATTGCTTAGTCTGGTAGAAAATGCTGCTAGCAACATGGGTAAAATCGGCAGACACCTGCCTACTATAAACAAGGTAAGCGGTTATGTGCTGTTGCTTGTTGGTGTGCTATTGTTTTTTAACCTCATGAGTGAGATAAGTTTATGGCTTTATAATCTAGCTGGTTAGTAAGAAAATACACTTTAATTTCACTGCTGCAGTATATTCCGATACTACAAA
>CAZCIZ010000009.1:0-57168 GCA_964498995.1 uncultured Clostridia bacterium
GCTGGAGTTATAGGTTCTGCTACGGCTGCCGGAGTACTTCTGTCTATGCTTTAAATGTTAGATAAAAAAATTAGATATAACCAGATATAACATATAACATTTAACCAGGATTAAATAATATATCCTTGCATGTGGAATTCTTTTATGTTATATTATTAGATGCTGACAGGGGCAAGGCAAAAGAACTCTTGTTAGTAAAGAAGCGGGGCAACACAAAACAACAAAAATGGAAATATATGGGGATGTAGCTCAGGGGGAGAGCACCTGAATGGCATTCAGGGGGCCGTGGGTTCGAATCCCACCATCTCCACCAGATTTGAGAGTAAAGCCTGTCCTATAGGATGGGCTTTTTTTATGGGTTTTACTTTTTGGTTTTACTTTTTCCCTGAATCTTCTAGGCTGATAAGTTCTTCAGGAAAAGGTTCGAAAAAATACTGAGAGAGGATATACTCTTCTTCATACTTTAAGGCCCACGATTTCAATATGCTAACGGGAACTGATAGAGGTAATTTGTTTTTTTTGTACTTATTGATGGTATCCAAGAAAAAATCCTTTTCACTGCTATTTATCATGTCTTTGAAGTGACCCATGACGTGCATGAGAACGTTGATTTTTTTACCGGGACTGTCCTGGGTGTTTATTATATCAAGAAGACCTTCCTTATACGTGGTGAATAATTCTTCTTTCGAAAAGCTTTCCTGCCCTGCCAGGATCCTTCCTAATTCCTTCATTTTTTCCTGGTTTAATGACATAAACAGGTACTTGTGATTTGCATGGTAATCAATTAAATCTTTAGTACTGGTCTGGCTGATGTTTTCTGCCAGGTTGTTAAATCTGTTTAGGGTAAAGACCTTGGTTAAAAAATTTTCCCTGATTCTGAGGTTTTTTAGCCGCCCTTCATCTTCTAGGGGAGTTTTTGGAAATTTATCTTGAAAAGCTTTCGCGAAAATTCCGGCAGAACGACCTGCTGTTATATTGCTGTCCTTCTCGGGGTATACTTTTGCATCTTTTAAGGCACAGGAAGGAGACCTTGTCTTAAAAATCGCTCCTTCCAATAATTCCAGGGAAGAGAAAATTTTTTTTGAGAAGTCGATAAAGTCATCCGTTAGATCTTTGTCTGTTTCTTGTTGGTAAACTCGTAGTCCCCCTTCTGAACGGTATAATTTAATTACATCCCGAGGTACTCCTAGCCCTATTTTTACTTCAGGACATACGGGGATAAATTCGACAAAATTGGCCAATTTTTTGATAAAATCTTCGTTAAACATGGTTCCATCAAATCTACAGTTAGAAAAGCCAAGGCATTCGCTTATGAGGATTGCAGGTTTTCTCATGATACATCATCTCCAGTTATATGATTCTTTGTAGTGTAGACATTGATTATAGTCTAGGTTTCATTATATAATTGATTTTAGTACAACATACTTCAATATAGCAATGAAAACTTTAACTTTTCAAAAGATTGTACTGAGGTTAGAAGAGGTTTTGAACGATACTTTTAAGCTACTTAAGTAAATCAATTTTGAAGGGATCGCGGGGTGTATAGGGTGTTAACTGAAGAAAAATATAGTAAAACTCAGGAGAAGATAAAAGCTGAGTGGGAGAAAATGACTAATGGAATAAAAGTTAATAGTGAAGACGTGGATCCAGTGATATACAGATCCTGGAAGAGAAGCAGAGAATACGGCGTAGACCCTTATAAGAGTATGAAGGATAATATCCCTAAAGACGATCAAAAGATTCATGAACTCACGGACTGTACGGAATTACTACAAGAATATGGACAGGTGATAGAAATCATCAGAGAAATGGCTGCTGAAATTGGACTCATCTGCCGAATATGTGACAAGCAGGCTAAGACCAAGAAGATTATAGCCCCTCCCGAAGTCATAAAAAGGAATATCCAGGAGGGTAATTATTTTGCCCTAAATTCTTCTGAAGAGGTTATGGGAACCAATGCTCTCTGTCTTGCAATAATAGAAAAAAAGCCAGTTCAGGTTCTAGGGGCAGAGCATTATAATTATTATTTTCACAATATAAACTGTTCTGCTGCTCCCCTCCATGATGAAAAAGGTGAAGTTACCGGGGCTATTAATATATCAACGAACAATATCTTGAATAAATCAAAGCAAACTTTGGGGTTTGCCATCAGCATTGCCAGGGTTTTGGATGATAGTATACGAATAAACTCCATGTTGGACAGCTTGAATGTCCAAAACAAGACATTATCAGAAATCATGGAACGACTTCCTTCAGGAATCGTTTATTTTGACTCTGACGATGAAATAAAGGGTTATAATCAAAAGTTGTTAAATCTTTTGAATATAGACCAAGATGATGATGAAGCTATAAAAAAAGAGATTAGAAAGTATATTCTGAAGTTGAATTTAAGCCAGAAATTTATTAACAACAAAGAGATGGTAATAAACATAAACAACAAAAAGAAGTCCTTTTTGGTTTCTAAGAAGGAAATTTACTCGGAAGAAGGGGCCAGTTCGAGTATACTCATGCTAGATACTACCAGCAGAATTATGAAACTACATGATACGCTCAAGAGCAACTCTTCTTCTTATACATTTGCGGATATACAAGGGGAGAATGCTAAACTCAAAAACAGCATAAAGATGGCCCAAAAAGTTGCTGACTCTGATTCATCCATAGTCATACAAGGCGAAAGCGGTACCGGCAAAGAGTTATTTGCCCATTCCATTCACAGTAACAGTGAAAGAAAAGACAACCCATTTGTGGGGATAAATTGCGGCGCAATCCCGTCTGAACTGATTGAAAGCGAGCTATTTGGTTATGAAGCGGGAGCATTTACCGGAGCCTCAACCAGGGGCAAACCCGGCAAGATAGAGATAGCCTCAACGGGTACATTGTTTTTGGACGAAATAGAGAGTATGCCCTTGAATGTGCAGATAAAATTGCTTCGGGTGCTGTCCTCTAAAAAAATAACCCGGATAGGCGGCACTGAGGAACTCCCTGTTGATATACGTTTGATATCTAGCACAAAGAGTGACCTATTGAATGAAATAGATAAGGGGAACTTTAGGGAGGATTTGTATTATCGCATAAATGTATTCACCCTTGAGATTCCCCCTTTGCGGGAGCGTCTAGATGACATTCCTATATTGGTGAGCCATTTTATAGAAAACTTGACAGACAAAGAGGTTGAGATAGATGAAAAGTTTTATGAAGCCTTGATGAATTATAACTGGCAAGGCAATATAAGGGAACTAAGAAATGTAATCGAAAGGGCAATAGTTCTTTTGGATGATGACCATCACTTGACGATAGAATATTTGCCTGAAAACATAAAAGAGAATTACTGGGATCAGGATGTAAAAACAAGTCTAGAAAGTGTTTTGACCTCTTCAAAGTTCGAGGGAACATTAGAGGAAGAAGGATTGATGAAAAGGGCTGAAGTATTGGCGATTAGCTTTGCACTAGAGAAGGAAAAGGGCAACTTGAGCAAAGCAGCTAAGCTTTTGGGCATTGCCCGCAGTACCCTCTATGAAAAGATCAATAAATCTGAAAAGCTTAAAAAGTTAATTGAGGATTATAAGTCAAATGAAAATTAACTAGTTTTTTGGAATGAAACTTGCTAGTTTCATTCCGTCAAACCCTTTTATAATTAACAAATCTGGAGGTATTTTTAATGGAAAAATTATCAGTAGGAAATATTGATTTATATTGGTTGCGAGATGGTGTGACTAACCTGGATGGAGGAGCTATGTTTGGAGCTGTACCTAAAAAGCTCTGGAGTAAAGTATATCCTAATGATTCGGAAAACCGGATTCCACAAAGGTGCGATCCTATCTTGGTTAAAAGTCAAGGAAAGAATATAATGATAGAAGCTGGAGTAGGCACGGGGAAATTTGACCAAAAGCAAGAAAAGATATTTGGACTTATAGAGGATGGAGATATCGAAGTTTCTCTAACCGAACTCGGCCTTTCCTGTTCAGATATTGATATAGTTGCATGTACTCATATGCATTTTGATCATTTTACTGGTATAAGTCATTATGAAGGGGAAAAACTGGTTTCTACCTTTCCAAATGCAGACATAATAGCTTCAAAACTAGAGTGGCAGGAAGTTAAAAACCCTTCTGATCGTTCAAAAAACTCTTATTGGAAAAAGAATTGGCAGCCCGTTGAAAACCAAGTCAAAACATTTGAAAAAGAGACGGAGCTAACTTCAGAGATTAAGATGATTCATACCGGAGGACACTGCCAGGGGCATTCAATTTTAACTTTTGCTAGTGAAGGAGAAAGGGCGCTACACTTAGGAGATTTACTCCCTACTCATGCTCACCTAAACCCTCTTTGGGTTATGGCTTACGATGACTATCCCATGAGATCAATAGAGCTAAAAAAGGAATGGCTTGGTAAAGTTAGAGAAGAAGATAACTGGTGGTTGACTTTTTATCATGATGCTCTTTATAGGGCTATAAAATTAAACGAAAAAGGGGAAATCACAGAAAAAGTGGAATTTGAAATAAACTAATTAATTTTTTATGGTGAGGTTGAACTGTGAGGCTTTTGCCAGCTTGTATGGAATTACTACAAAACATGGGTAGGTGTGGAAATATAAAAGTGGGGTTCTTCATTATTTGAGAGCCCCACTTTTGTCATAAGTGGATGAAAATCGAACACCAAAGGATATAGTTCGAAAATAATACAAACATTTGTTGTTATAATTTGCATTTTTGCTGAATTTATAGTGTTTATTTTCCAAAACAGATATATTAAAATTGATTTTTTTATATAATGCCTAACTATGACGAGGCCGGCTAGATCTTGATTGATAACGGATTATTAAGTTGAAAAATATGATTTTATTTTTTGTTTTTTGATTTTTGGCATGGTAGTTGCATATATATTAAAGGTGTAAGTCAAAGTTATCTATTTGGTTGTTTATTAAAGTTTAGGTGTAAAAAATATGTTTATAAACTTTCTGCACTTGAACCTGACCATGAAATATAAATATTTTAAAAAATTTAAGGGAGGGAACTACTAATGTATGATTTTTTAATGCCACCGGTAAATTTATTGGGACCAGGAACTGCTAAGGAAACGGGGAAAAGGTGCAAACTACTAGGTGCAAAGAAGGCTATGATAGTTACAGATGAGATTATGGAAAAAATGGGAATATTGGAGCAAATCAAAGCTAACATCGAAGCTGAAGGAATTCAAACGGTAGTGTTTAAGGATGTGGAGCCAAATCCCAAGGACAAATGTGTTGATGCTGGCAAAAAGGTATTTGAAGCTGAAAATTGCGATTCTATCATAACCTTGGGTGGAGGTAGTGTCCACGACGCTGGAAAAGGGATTGGAATAATGGCTACTCATACAGGCAGTATTGCCGATTATGCAGGTATAGAAACTTTGGACAATCCTTTGCCTCCGATAATCTCTATCAATACAACAGCAGGTACTGCTAGTGAAGTTACACGCCACTGTGTTATTACAAATACTGACACCGATGTAAAGTTTGTCGTGGTTAGCTGGAGAAACCTACCAAGTGTTTCCATAAATGACCCCGAACTAATGGTCAGTAAGCCCCCGGAATTGACTGCAGCAACGGGAATGGACGCCTTGACCCATGCTTTAGAAACCTATGTTTCCCTTGGTGCCAATCCAGTGACAGATGCCCAGGCTATTGAATCCATGAAACTTATTGCTAAATGGCTAAGGACTGCTGTTTATGAAGGCAATAACTTAGAAGCAAGGGAAAATATGGCATATGCTTCTCTTCTAGCTGGAATGGCCTTTAATAACGGTGGTTTAGGATACGTACATGCCATGGCGCATCAGCTTGGAGGTTTATATGATATGCCCCACGGGGTTGCAAATGCAGTGCTGCTACCACATGTTGAAAGGTTTAATTTGGCAGCAAAGCCGGAAAGATTTGCAGACATAGCTGAGATTTTTGGAGAAGACATATCCGGAATGTCTGAAAGAGCTGCTGCAGAAAAGGCAATAGAAGCTATAGAACAGCTATCTAAAGATATCGGTATTCCAAGCGGGCTAAAAGAACTAAATGTTGACAGCAAGGACTTCGAAAAGATGGCAGAGTCTTCCTTGAAAGATGGAAATGCCTTTACTAATCCTATCCAGGGTACGGAAGAAGACGTAGTCAAAATATTTGAGAATGCCATGTAGTGTTTGGACAGATTAAAAGCATATCAGTAAAATATTTAGAGAGGAAGGTGGTACATCGTGGTCAAAGTATTGAGAGTAAACCTGAGTGAAGGGAAAGTAAAGGAAGACACCCTGGGTTCTAAGTATGAAAACATGGGTGGAAGAGGCTTGACTTCTAATCTGATAGCAGATGAAGTTGATCCAGAATGTCATCCCCTGGGTCCCAATAATAAATTGGTTATTTCTCCTGGTATAGTTACTGGGACAAAAGCTCCTTCTTCTGGGAGATTATCCGTAGGAGGTAAGTCGCCTCTTACTGGAGGGATAAAAGAGTCAAACGCAGGAACACCCTTTTCCCAGACATTAGCAAACTCAGGCTACAAAGCGTTGATTATAGAAGGACAGGGCAAACAAGGTTCGGGAGCATGTTACCTGGAAATCACAAAAGCTGGAGCAGAGCTAAAAGATGCAAAAGAACTTGAAGGCTTGAATACTACAGAAACAGTAAACAAGCTTAGGCAAGATTATGATAATCATGATATCTGTCTAATTGGACCAGCAGGGGAAAACAAGATGGTTTCTGCAGGAATATGCTTTAATGACCCGGAATATAGAGCAAGCCGTTATTCAGGTCGAGGCGGTCTCGGTGCGGTTATGGGCTCAAAAGGTCTAAAAGCTATTGTGCTAGAGAGAAAAATAAGTAAGGTTGAAATTAAAGATGAAGATCGCTTCAAGGTAGGACAGAAAAAACTAGTTGAGGCTCTTAGAAACCATGATGTAACCAAACCTGGTGGGACCCTTAACACTTACGGAACTGCCTCATTAATAAATGTCCTTGATCAGGCCGGAGGACTCCCTGTCAGAAACTTTAGTGAGGGTACCTTTGAGAATGCCGACAAAGTTTCAGGCGAAACCATAGCTGAAGTGATCAAAAAAAGAGGTGGAGAAGGTATGACAGGACATTCCTGTCATCCAGGATGTATAATTCAGTGTTCCAATGTTTGGCCAAAAGAAGATGGAAGTGAACATACATCGTGTATAGAGTATGAATCTGATTGGGCACTAGGTCCTAACTTGGATATTGATGACCTTGATGATATTGCCGAGATGGTAGATATCTGCAACAAACTAGGCATAGATACAATAGAAGCCGGTGTTACCTTAGGAGTGGCTATGGAAGCTGGGCTGGCCGAATTTGGAGACTCTAAAGGGGCGATAGAGCTGTTAAAGGAAATAGAGAAAAACACCCCGGTAGGGCGAATCCTAGGAAATGGAGCATACTTTACCGGAAAAGCTTATGGAGTTACCAGGATTCCAACAGTCAAAAAACAGGGAATGCCTGCTTATGAGCCCAGGGCGGTAAAAGGTATTGGCATAACTTACGGTACTACTACCATGGGAGCTGATCATACGGCTGGCTATACTGTAGCACCAGAAATACTGGGCGTAGGAGGAGAAGTAGATCCCTTGTCACCTAAAGAAAAAGCTGAACTTTCCAGGGCTTTTCAGGCCACGACAGCTTTTGTAGACAGTTCAGGTTACTGTACATTTGTTACCTTTGCCACTTCCGATGATAGTTCTGGAATGGAAGGCATGGTGGAAACTGTCAATGGCATGTTAAATACCAACTATTCTCCCGACGATGCAGTTATGGAAGGAGAAAAAATCTTAAAGGTTGAAAAGGAGTTCAATGAAAAGGCTGGATTGAATAAGCATCATGATCGTCTTCCAGAGTTTATGAAGTATGAAAAATTACCTCCCCATAACCACACTTTTGATGTATCCGATGAAGAATTAGATAAAGTTTGGGATTTTTAGGAGCTAGCAATTAAAAGGGGAATACCTACGGGTTTCCCCTTTTTTAACTTAAATTATATAAATTTTATAGGAGGAAAACTATGGCTACGGGAAGTTTGTTGATGGGTGGTATCTTTGGAATAATTGCAGCTATTGTAGGTGATTTGTTATCTAGGGCTTTTACCGACTGGGGAGATACATATATAGATCCTCCGGCATGTTCAATAGTTGTGGTTACTACCATGGTGATGATACTTCTTTAATATTCAGGAAGTCTTGAAGGTTCTTAATGGAAGAAAGGAGGGCTTAAATGTGAAAAAGGTTAAAGTTAAATTGTTTGGGCATTTTCGCAAATATCATCCTACTCCTGAAGCAGCATCTAGCAGCTTTGAATGTGGATTGCCAGAGGGAGATGAAAAGGTTTCAGATCTAATCCATAAATTAAACATTCCTGAGGAAGAAGTAAAGATTGTATTTATTAACAACCTTAAAGCTGCACTGGACCAAAAATTAGATGATGGTGACGAAATCGGAATATTTCCACCTATTGCAGGAGGTTGAGAAGGGGGAACAATTAATATGGGTAACTGTAATGAACAATTTGAATTAAAACCGGGAGAGTTTTTTGAAAAAATGGAAGAGGGCTGGTTTTTACATAGCCCCAAGCCGAATATAAAAAAACTATATATAGAACCGACCAATCGATGTAACCTCAACTGTATTACATGTGTTCGAAATAGTTGGCCTGGAGATATGGGAGATATGAAGCTAAGTCTTTTTGAAAAGATTTTCTCCCAATTAAAAAACTTACCGGAACTTGATGAAGCTATTTTGGGAGGCTTGGGAGAACCGTTAATTCATCCACAGATAACCCATATGGTGAAGAAGTTAAAGGATTTAGGACTTAAGGTAAGAATTACAACCAATGCTATGCTCTTAGATGAAAGCTTGGCTAGAGAACTAGTTAGATTGAGAGTGGACGAGCTAATGGTTTCCTGTGATGGGATCACTGAAGATAAATTTTCCGAAATCAGACACAAAGGTGACTTAAGAGAAGTTATTGAGAACACAAAAAGATTGAATGAGATAAAAATTAGTGAGGGGACTATATTTCCCAAAATAGGGATCGAATTTGTGATGATGGAAAAAAATAAAACTCAAGTCAAAAAACTTCCAGAACTTGCAAGAAAGTTAGATGCTTTATCGGTTTTGGTGACTAATTTGCTTCCTTATACAGAGGAAATGACTGAGGAGATATTATATGATGGAAGGGACGATGAGAAGGTTTTTACTCCTTCTTTATGGACAAATCCTTTAAAAGAATTTGGTACTGTGGGAACAGTTAGTTTTCCCCGGATGAGATGGGGTGCTTATAGACGCTGTAATTTTGTAGACAACAAATCTGCCGTAATAAGTTGGGATGGCAGATTAGCGCCTTGCTACCCCTTAGTTCATTCTAACAGATATTATATCTTCGGCAGGGAGAAGCAGGTTACAGCTTACACCTTAGGAGATCTGAATGAAAATCCAATAGAGGATATATGGTGTTCCAAGGAATACTCCAAATTTAGAAATAAAGTGAGAAAGTTTCGATTTCCTTCCTGCGTTGACTGTGATTTAAATACTACCTGCGATTATGCCAGGGAAAATGAAGATTGTTGGGGCAATTCTCCTTCCTGCGCTGATTGTTTATGGGCCCAGGATATAATTCGTTGTCCATAAAAAGAAGGAATTATTAATTTAATCTAGAATACAGGCAAGGAAATGAATGAACAATCATTCAACTAAAACCTGGGAAGGAGGGTTTGTAATATTGTTATTTAATCCTAAAAAGTTCCAAGGGGAACATTTAGATGAAAAGTCAAGAGGGATTATGAAAAACACCATTGATTTTTTTGAATCCAAGGGGAAACAAAGGTTAAAAGAGGATGATAGAAACAGGGTGTGGTATGAGGATCTTCTAGAGCATGTCAAGGAAAATGAAGCCTTTTATACTTTTTTGACACCTTCGGAATATGGGGAAGGTGAATGCCGCTTTGATACCTGGAGAAATTGTCACTACAATGAAATCCTCTCCTTTTATGGTTTGCACTACTGGTACGCCTGGCAGGTAAGTATTCTTGGCCTTGGCCCCATCTGGATGGGAGAAAATCACGAAGCAAAAGAAAAAGCCGCAAAACTATTAAAAGAAGGGCATGTTTTTGCTTTTGGCCTTTCAGAGCGGGATCATGGGGCAGATATCTATTCAACGGAAATGACTTTGGCGCCTCAAGAGGACGGAAGTTATCTTGCCAATGGGGAGAAATACTACATTGGAAACGGAAATATAGCCGAAATGGTTTCAACCTTTGGCAAAATGTCTGATACAGGAGATTACGTGTTTTTTACAGCAAATTATAAGGATCACAGGTATGAACTAAAGGATAGTGTAGTAAATGCCCAGTCTTATGTGGCGGATTTTGCCCTCAGGGATTATGTGGTTAAAGAAGAAGATATTCTTTCCAAGGGTCAAAAAGCCTGGGATGATGCCCTTAATACTGTCAATGTGGGCAAGTACAACCTGGGTTGGGCTTCAATTGGAATCTGCACTCATGCTTTTTACGAATCCATTAATCACGCTGCCAATCGAGTTCTGTATGGGATGCGTGTGACCGATTTTCCTCATGTCAAAAAGATGTTTACTGATGCCTATGCCAGGTTAGTAGCCATGAAATTATTTGCCTTGAGGACTTCGGACTATATGCGCTCGGCCTCAAAGGATGATAGAAGATATCTGCTCTATAACCCTACCGTCAAGATGAAAGTTACTACCCAGGGAGAAGAGGTGATTGATCTCCTTTGGGATGTAATAGCGGCTAAAGGATTTGAAAAGGATACCTATTTCGAAATGGCGGCAAGGGATATCAGAGCCTTACCAAAGCTAGAAGGTACCGTTCACGTTAACCTGGCTCTAATTCTAAAATTTATGAAAAATTACTTCTTTAACCCCGGAGAATTCCCAGAACTCTCGCCTCAGACCCAGAAAAACCATGATGCATTCATGTTTGATCAAGGACCGACCAAAGGCCTTAGTAAAGTGCAGTTTCACGATTATAAAAAAATATACGACAGATGGGACCTGAGCAATGTGAATATATTCAAAGAGCAGATTTCTGATTTTAAAAAGATGCTTGTTGATGCAAGCCCTGATGAGAACCAGCAAAAGGATACAGACTTTTTACTTGAGCTAGGAGAATTATTCACTTTAGTTGTATACGGACAATTAATACTAGAAAACTCTGAAATCTATGAGATAGAAGATGAACTAGTTGATCAGATCTTTGACTTTATGGTGAGGGACTTTGCAAAATTTGCCTTGATTTTGTACAACAAACCGGCCACTACCGTTAAGCAGATGGATTATCTCATGAAGATGATTAGAAAACCGGAATATGACCCCGATAAGTTCAATAAGATTTGGAAAGAACATGTATTGGCCCATGAAGGGGTTTATGAGATGAATCCATAATTTTTATCGAGCCTTTAATTATTTTTCAGGATTACTTTTTGTTTTGATGCTAATTCCTCCCATGAATGCCCTAGCTTGAATTATTATCTTTTTGGGAGTTGTACCGGGTTCACCTGGTTCACTTTCAATATCGTTATCTTTGTTAGCCTTTTTGATGGTACTTGTACTTCCAAATATACCTCCGGCATCCTGGTCAATGAGTTCTACCCCGCCCAGGATGCCGGTTCCTTTACATTCAATGTCCACATCATCTGGAATTATTATATCGATCCCGCCCATTATTGCAGTGAAATCAAGGACAGTTTTTTCTTCTTTGATCTCTGCCATCCTCAAATCCAGATCTATTCCACCCATGAAAGCAAGGTATGAGCCGGAATTAAGTTTCCAGGGACCTTGAGTATTGTCTATCCCGCCTAGAATAGCAAAATTAGATTTACCAGCCACCCTGTGCTTACTAAAGAAACTAAATCCAATCAAAATGATTATAATCGGCCAGAATACTCTCCAAAACATTGTCAGATCAATATCTTCTAAAACTCCGATATTTCTTCCTAATAAGAGCCCTCCTAAAAGAATTAAGCCCAATCCAATAATAGCCTCAACTGCAGACTCCCGTCGATAAACTTGCTTTAGGCCAAAATACAATAAAATCACCGGCCAAAGAGATAATAGATCCCCCACAGTAAATTCAATAAGATTAAGATTGCCAAGAAGCATGATAATGCCTGCAGCAATTATCACCAATCCTACCAGGTTTCGTGTATTTAAGATGGACATGATGTGAACACCCTCCCAAAGTAACTGCTATATAACTATATAGCTTTTATTGTAATTATACCATTAATCTAGTATTACAGCGAAGAATAGAGCAAATTTACAAATTATATTAACAAATATTAACAACTTTTCTTGTAGTGCTAAGCTAAAAAACTAAAAATTTATCCTTGACAAGAAGAATGTTTAAGTGTAAATTGTATATAAGAATAAACCTAAACACCTATAGGTTATTGGGAAATTAAAATCAAATAGGTCTTTGCTGTGGTTGGAATCACCATTAATTTTTTTAATTGGAGGGAAAGATATGTCTATGTTGGACTTGATCGGTAATACTCCCCTGGTAAAAATGAGTGAGAGGTTGACGGGGAAAGAAGTAAATATCTTCGCAAAATTGGAGATGTTTAACCCTGGAGGAAGTGTGAAGGATAGAATAGCTTTGAGTATGATCGAAAAGGCGGAAAAAATAGGAAGGTTGAATGCTGACAGTATAATATTGGAACCTACAAGCGGAAACACTGGTATTGGCCTGGCAATAGTTGCTGCCATTAAGGGTTACAAGGTTATATTGACTATGCCGGAAAGCATGAGCGTTGAGAGAAGACACCTGTTGAAAAATTACGGGGCAGAGTTAGAACTTACGGATGCAGAAAAAGGAATGAAGGGGGCAGTGGTTAAGGCAGAAGTCATACAATCAGAAAATTCAAAGTGTTTTATACCCCAGCAATTTGACAATCCCGCTAATCCCGAGATTCATAGAGAAACTACAGCAGTTGAGATATTAAATCAGGTTAAAGAAAAAGAAATCCGAAAGATAGATGCTCTTGTGGTAGGTGTAGGCACTGGTGGAACTATTACTGGAGTGGGAGAGGTTTTGAAAGATAAATTTCCAGACATTAAGATTTTTGCCGTTGAGCCTGTAAGTTCGCCGGTGTTATCTGGAGGAAGTCCAGGGCCCCATAAAATCCAGGGAATTGGAGCCGGGTTTGTTCCTGATGTACTAAATACTGATATTATTCATGAGGTGATAACTGTACGTGATGAAGATGCTTATCATATGACAAAGAAGATCGCCAAAAACCAGGGGGTACTCCCGGGAATATCTAGCGGTGCTGCCATGGTAGGCAGTATGATTGCCAAGGAAAAAATGCCAGAAGGTGCTAATATAGTAACTATATTTCCAGATTTAGGAGAAAGGTATCTTAGCATGGCACCCTATTTCGATATTTAAGCCGATTTAACCTTGTTAACTGCACCTTTTTAAAATGAATTTATAGTTCTTGGAGGAAAAAAAGATAGTGATGATGAATTCTTATAATTGTAACAATTCTTTTGTATAAACGTAATCTCAACAAGTAGAAACTTTGGATATCTGTTTAATGAGACCATAATATTACGATGGTGGAGGTGTTTGACAAGTTATGATGGTACAGGATGAAAATGTCTCTTTAGAAGGTTTGAAAGTGAAGTTTTTTAACAAGCATTTTGCTACCAAGGCTAAATTAGAAAGTGAAATTAATGAGTTCATAGAGTCCGATGTAGAGAAATTGTACGGGATAGAAACCAACTTCTGTAATGATGAAATTCTTGTAAGCTTGTATTATAAATAATGAATTGCTTGTTGCTATGAAAGCTACAAGATTTGTAATTTAAAAGGAGTTGAGACCAGGATAAATTCCTGACTCAACTCCTTTTATATCATACGCTAATTTTTAAACTTATTTAGATTTTTATCTTATTCTCTGTATCTGCCCCTGTTAAAAGCATCCCGAACTGCAGAGCCTAGCTTGCTTGACCTTATAGTTGCTGCAGTTAAAGTGTCTGGATCTTCACCGGCATACTGAGGTTCAATTGTTTCTTCAAGAGGTGTGCCTCCTGGATTTCCTTCCATGTGTTCTAATCTTTCAACTATTTCTTCTTTTCCTTGAGCGCCAATCAAGTATTCTAGTGCAGTTTCATGCTGTTCTGCCATATCAATAATTTCCTCTTCAGACCAATGATAATCTTCAGGCATTTCTGGATCCTCAGTATCATAAACTACCCCATCATACTGCTGCCACCTAAGACCAACATCAACTACTTCTTCATCTTCAATTGATACCTGAACACTTACATTGTGTTCTCTGTCGTCAAAGTGACCGCGATAATCGCCGTCCCTTAGATCCCAGACTGGCCATTCAGCCTCTTCGACTACCTCTTCTGGACTGGGATCTGCAGTAGGTAAATCCTCTTTTGCACAGCCTATGGCAAGTAATAATGAGCCCAAAGCTAAAACAAGCACGCACATGAATAGAACTTTTTTCATAAATATTTCCCCCTCTCATTTATTTAGATTACTTGTCTATATTATTCTTTATAAATATCCAATACTCCTTTAAAAAAAATAATAATTAATATTAAAAATTTAATTATAATAAAATGCAAAAAAAGCACTTTGTTTTGACAGCATTAATCACCTTTCTACCGGGTGAGGCTGATGACAGCTTAAACATGGGTTGTCTTGCTTACTACTAAAACTGGAAGGAGGTTCTTCCTTCCAGTTATCATCAAACAAATTCTTGTACAGAATGGTCAAAGGATCGATGTGACGACCTCTTTTCCAATCATCAACTTGGCTGCTGTGACATCTCTCACAGGTTTTTGTGGTCACATTTTCATAAAAGCCTTCTT
This sequence comes from uncultured Clostridia bacterium, assembly GCA_964498995.1. Classification (GTDB taxonomy): domain Bacteria; phylum Bacillota; class Natranaerobiia; order Natranaerobiales; family Natranaerofabaceae; genus Natranaerofaba. Next base: position 14,894 of record CAZCIZ010000009.1, read on the forward strand.
GCAAGTATTCATCAGGGTGAGCTAAAGTTTTTTCAGTAAATGTGTGACAACTTGAGCAGTCAACTCCGGCTTTGCCGTGGGAGGTTTGGTGGTATTCTCTTGTAATGGATTCATGGCAGATAGCACAGGATTTTTCCCCTGGAGCTATGGTCTTATCTTCAAGGATGCTATCTTGAGAGTTCATTGACTTCATTAGATCTGTGTCCGGATTACCTCCTTTTTCTTCAAGATCGGGGGTTCCTCTTAAAGATATGGATAAGAACATTATGACAATAACCAACATTGTAAATACGAATACGCCCCTATTTAATCTCATGGTTAAAACTCACCCCTGGTTGTGAATTTTATTCATATTAATCGCTAAACTTTTTAAGGCAGGCTCCTTTGAGTAGGGATCTACTTTGTTTGCGGTCAATATATTAATAGCTGGTTCTTTAAAATGAAAGGGGACAAAAATATGTCCCGGGATAACGCTATCTGTGATCCAAACCCTTATTTTTATTTTTCCCCTTCTAGAGCTCAACTCAACTTGTTCAAAATTTTTGACGCCGATCTCGTCTGCATCACCAGGTGATATCTCTACATATGGGCCGGCTACTTTGGACATCAATTCCGGAGACAGTCGGGTTTTTGTATTAGTCATCCAGAGCTGTAGTACTCTACCAGTTAGCAATAGGTAAGGGTATTCTTCATCGGTCTCTTCTGCCGGACCAAAGCCGGTATCAAAAGGTATTAGCTTTGCTCTGCCGTTTGGTAGAGGGAATTCATAATCTTCGTATAACCGAGGAGTACCTTTGTCTTTGATACTGGCACAAGGATACTGTACTCCCATTTCTTTTCTAATTTTATCATAATTTATACCTTGCATGTCTTTTTTTGTACCTGCTGAGACTTGGCGCCATTCTTCGAAGATTTCTTCTGCTGAACTATAATTGAATAGCTTTGAACATCCTAACTTGTCTCCCAAAAGCTTGATAATTTCCCAATCAGGTTTGGCTCTCCCCGGGGGATCATTTATCTTGTTCACCAAGTTGACCCGGCGCTCGGAATTGACTACAGAACCAGTTTTTTCGGACCACATGGCAGCGGGTAGATATAAATTTGCTGAAACTGCTGTAGAAGTGTCATGATAGCAGTCTTGAACTACAAGAAGTTCTAGTTTATTAATAGATTTTTTAAATCGATTTAGATCCGGAAAGGAAAGTAGGGGATTGGTTCCGATTACCCATAGTGCTTTTACCTTGCCGGCTTCAATCTCATCCCAGATGTTCGTGGTGATAATTCCTTCTTCTCTAGGGATCTTATCCGGGGAGATCTCCCAATGTTCTGCTAATTCTATCCTATCTTCTTCATCATCATAGTCCCTTCCTCCCGGTAATGCTGTTATGCTCCCCGTAGGTCCAGGACTAGACCCCTGTCCTTCCATATATAAGGGGCCGGTTCCTTTTCTGCCAATATTGCCCGTTACTAAAGATAAATTATTTAATGTGTTAACCAGCCGAGTACCATCGATTTTATGATTAACTCCTACTGACCACATGATTAAAGCTTTGCTCGACTGCCCGTATTTTATGGCTATCTCGCGGATAGTGTCAGCAGGTATTTTGGTTATTTCTGCCGCTTTTTCCGGGTGGTATTCTTGAACTGACTGAACAAGAGCAGGGTAATTATCAGTATATTTTTGGATAAACTCGGCATCGATCAAATCTTCTTTTATTATAACATTTAAGATTGAATTAAAAAGGAAAGAATCCGTTCCCGCCTGTAAGGGGAGGTGATAATCGGCAATCTCAGTAGTAGGTGTTTTTCTTGGATCTACTACAATTATTGTTGGTATTGTTGGGTTCGTTTTATTTTTTGCTTTTTTTAACCGATAAAATAATACCGGATGATTCTCTGCCGGGTTATGTCCCACGATGATTATGCAATCGGCTTTTTCTACATCTTTGTAATTTCCGGGAGTGGCAGATTCTCCAAAGGAAGATTGAAAACCTTCGACTGCTGCTAGCGAACATAATCTTGCATTGACATCGATGTTTTTGGTACCTATACAACCGCTTGCAAGTTTAGAAATGATATAATATTCTTCCAAAAGCATTTGAGAACCGTGGTAGATGGCTATAGAATCAGGCCCATGCTTAGAAATAAATTCATCCAATCGACTAGAAAGAAAATCCAAAGCCTTTTCCCAACTTATTTCTTTGAGCTTATTGTTTTCAAGGTTGCGTAGTAGAGGAGATGTTCCCCTTTTATCGGTATCCGTGGTTTGATACTGATAAATCCCTTTGACGCAAAGATAACCAAAATTAACGGGATGGTCACCTACTCCTTTGACTGCATTTATCTTACCATCCTTAGTTCCTACCCATACTCCACAACCAACTGCACAAAAGCTGCAGGTTGAATAGGTCCAGTTTTCGGAAATGTCACTGGCTACGGCACGGGGATATTTGAACAGGGTTATCCAATCATCATCGAATACGGCTCCCCCTAAAAGAACTGCGCTACCCCATTTTAAGATTAAATTTGTGAATTTTCGCCTGGAAATCTTGGTTTTAGTCATAATATCAATTGCACTCTCTATTCCTACCTCTCCTGCTTTACCAGCCAAGGTCTACGAAGTTTAATAAGTAAACTTTTTTGAATTTTATTGTAATGAATCTCCATGACAAATATTATTTGATTAGATAGACTTATTTGGATGCTCAAAAACACTGAACTATTAAAAAATTCAAGTGTTTACGATTAAACTTCGTAGACCTTTTATTTTCGTACTAAATAGTTTATCAGTATATTTTTAGCTTCCCAAGATTTTATTGGAATTATACTATCATCTTTGATGATGTAATTGATGGAGCCGTGCTGATCTATTTCCAGGATAATCTCGTCTCCATATTTTGTCCTTCCCAAGTAATCTCTGTAAGTTCCTGCAGAAAGGTTTTCTTCATCAAAGGCAGGTTTGTCAGTAGGCTTGATATCAGGATATGAAATAAAAAATAAACTAGAGTAGATAAGAAAGCTTATCAAAACCAAGGTTAACAACACTTTTCTGCCTTTTGAGGGACTTGACCTGGGACCGTGATCAAGCCAATTTTTCCAATGTATCTTGATAAAACCGGCTTTTAATTTACCGTCTCTAAAGATGGAGCGGGCAACACCCCTGTAGATGGGGAGGATCCCGGAGCCTATGAAAACATGCCCTAGAAAGAGTAAAATCAACAGCGGAAAGATCACCTGATGAACTGTATAGGCTACAGCGGTTATGCTTGTCGGAAACGGATAAAACAGCATCCTGATAAGACCACTGATAGCCATTAAGAAACTGCAGGTTATCATAGCACTGCCCAGGATTTTTTGGCCAGGGTTTATTTTGCCAATAAATTCAGGCATCTTAATTTTTTTGGGGAAAAATATATAGGCAGGAAATTTTATCAGCCATGCCATATCCTTTGCCTGCCAGTTGGAATAATCGGATAGATAATAAATGAACTTGTTGTAATTGGTTGCGATAATATAAAAAGGGATAATAACATATATTATGCCAAAAATTCTGTGCAAAAGCATACTGCCTGCTAGCCCTCCAAAGGGGAGAGCTAAAAAAGGAAAATATATTACTAAGCCTGTAATTGTTAACAGAAAGAAGATGATGAGATGTGTCCAGTGGACAAAGCGTGTAAGCCAGCTATTTCTAGTAATTAGTGTATCATTCGATATTTTTTTTGAAAGGGGAAGTTTTTTTCGGGAGAAAAACTTAGATACAAAACTTTTGACAAGGGTTACAACAAAATTAGCAATTTTATTCACCTTATTATTTGCCTCCATCGTAATCAAAGTCAGATGTATCATTGTCTTCTAATGTCCTTATTTTATCAGCTAAGTTAATAAGAGTATAGAGTTTTCTACTATTTAATCCATAAGAAGCAGATTTTTCTTTGACTTTTTGCCAGTTTATGTCATCTAAATTTTTTTCAAACATTAAATTTCTATAAGCTTGGACTGAAGGTGGGTGTTTAATTATGAAAACGACACAGCCAAAGATATTTTCGGCAGGTTTTAATTCCCTATCTTTACAAGCAGGGTTTGCAGTTTCTAGTAAAACTTTTTCATTTTTTGTTATGTAATATTTTAAAGAAAAATGATTAGTATTAATATCTTTGCATACTACAATTTTGCCATGGGATGGTGGGAGATTAATTTTAGCCAAAGCAATATCGCCCGGGTGAATTCCTGCCCAGATCATAGTATCTTCTTTTATCCTAAAAGCGAAATCTGCTTTTATGTTTGTTGGTAGTTCTATATATTTTTCAATATTATTTTTATCATAATCTATGTTGTTCTTTTCTATACTTGTAGTTGTAGATAAGAGGGGAATATTTATGTTAGTGTTTATTTTTTCATTTTGAGTTCTGTCTAGGATATAATCTATGCTAATATCGAAAAAATCGGCGATTTTGCATAAAGTTGTAAGATCAGGCTCTCTTCTATTACTTTCATAATGAGCCAACGCTGCCCTAGAAATTCCTAATATTTCAGCCAAATTTTTTTGAGTGATATTCCTAGCTGCTCTTAAACTTTGAATATTTGCACCATAATTTACCATATGCACACCCCTTAATACTCTTACAACTAATCATAATACAATTAATCTGACAAACAAACATAGGTGACAAATAGAAACTACTTGATTTGTGAAGATACAAAATGTAACATAATAACTAGATGGGGGGTTACAAATGGAAAATTATAAAAGAGAACTTTTGTCCAATGTTGAAGAATTAAAAAACAAGCTAAGGGATATTATGAACAAAGAAAGTTTTTTTGATGAGGAAATAATTAAAAAAAGTAAGGAATTGGATGAGTTGTTAAATGAATATTATAGGTTGGTAAAAGATGAAAAGTGATAATGAAAAAAGCTGATGACAATAAGTCACCAGCTTTTTTCATTTTAGATTCCTTTTATATCTACAAAACTTTACCAGGGCTGGAGTCCCCAGTACATCACTGCCAGGCAGATCAAACCGGCTATTATAGGAGCTATTGTCCAATTGTAGCGATTTTCATCATAATCATCTCCCCAGCCGTGGATATGGTCTACTAACTTTTTCTCCTCTTCCGATGGGGCGTATTGAATCAGAACTTTATCAAATAGTAAAGATAAGAATATATGCAGGGCAAAGGATAATGGTACGGTTATCATAGCTCCGGCAATTCCTAATGCTGCCGTGGGTCCGTCTCCTACAATGATGCCCGTAAGCACATGGGGTGAAATGATTATATACATGAGACCGCATAAGATAGAAGATATCAATACAGCATATTTATGGGTTTTTTTCCACCAAACACCTAGGACAAGTCCCGGCGTGATGGTAGAAGCCAGCATACCAAAAGCCCAGAGAATACTCGTAACCAGAAACTCGGGTGGTCTGAAGGCAAGTAATATCATGGCTAGACCTCCGATTCCCATGGCGGTATATCCAATTCTCATCTTTTTCTGATCGCTTGCTCCAGGGGCTAGTATATTCATAAGGTCATTTCCTACCATAGCTGAGATTGCCATCAAATTACCAGAAATTGTAGATAAACCTCCGGCTATAGCGCCGGCCATCACAAAGGCTGCTACCCATTCCGGGTTATAAAATATATTTAGAACCAAAATGATCTGATCGGGGTCTGCAATTCCTACGCCTTCAGTAGACTCGAAAAATACCCCTGCAAATCCAGTAGCATAGGCCGCTGTGAATAATAGACCTAGGAAAAAGACAAACCAAACAGTGGCCATCCTGGCATGATATCTAGATCTGGAGGTAAAAACTCTCATTGCTAGGTGAGGCAATGCTATTGGACCGAAAGTAAGACTTGGGATAAGGGCAAAATACCAACGCAGTCGATTCCCTTCACCCATGAAAGGTTGTTCAATGTCAAAAAACTTCGGGGATGCTTCAAGCATGGCTGGCGCTAGGTCTCCGTAGCCCAGGTTTGGAAACCACCATCCAGCTGACCCCAAAGAATGAAGGATTGCACCCATTGGTACCACCATAGCTATTATCATCAAAGAGCACATAAAGGCCTGGTTAGCAGATGCTCCGTACATCCCCCCGATTGTTACAAAGGCTACTGTTAATATTCCTGCCACTATTACTGAGGCTATAAAAGGGATATCGAACATCAATGAGAAAGTGTGACCCAATCCCACCATTTGTCCTAGAGCGTACATGACCATGGATAAGCACATCCATAAGACTGCTAGAACTGTTACTTCCGGGCCATAACGACGCAGCATGAAAGATGCTGGGGTGTAAGTCTGTATTCTCCTTAAATAAACGCCGTACAACAATGTTATCAGGGGAATGGATAGAGCCCACTGAATCCAGAGAAAGACGAAGGGAGCTTGTAAGTCGAGAATTAAGCCGCTTACCCCCATAAAAGTTGCCAGACTGGCCCAGGTAGCTACCATGGCAAGACCATTAACTACCGGCCCTATACTAAATCCTGCTGCATAAAGATCATCTGATGTGGAGGTTTGTTTTAATGATAAAAAGGCGACCCCAAAGAGTACAATGAATAAAACAACAACCCAGATAACACCGAGCCACATATTTTCTAAGGTGAATAAAATCTCTTCCATTTAGCTTTCCTCCTCCTCTCGGTTAGTTTCGGCGCTATCGTAGATTTCAGCAGTAAACTCTTCCATTTCCTCGTCGAACTTAGTTCCTAGCTTCACATAAATCAGAGTAGCGACTATCATCCCTGGCCAACCGAAAAATAGAGGGATTGCATAGTGAATTGGAAAACCTAGAATGAAGCCGCCTTTTAGATCAGGGAAAATAATAAAAATGAAGATAGTGTAGCACATCATGAAAAATAAAAGAATGAACAAAAAAGTCATCCAAAGTTCTTTTCGATAAAGCTCCTGTTTTTTTTCTTTTTCATTCAAAGTTTAACAGCTCCTTTCTTAAGATGTTAAAAATAAAAAAGTCATTTTGTTGGTTTATTATAGTGTTGAAGAATCACTCCTTTCTTTTAACTTATGATTCTGTTAAAGTTAACTCTTGGTAATTTCACAGACTTTGATAGTTAACGGATTGTACATAAACAACAAATTTTAGCTAATATAACTAATTTAAGTTGTTATATACAAACCGTAAAAACTGTTATAAAACTAATCTGCTTAATTTAGCCAATATTTCAAACATTACCCATTACAATATATTCTATTCTAACTAGATTATTATATCTCCTGCTAAGTTTAAAAAAATTTTTAAATATTTTAAATAAAGGAAAATTTCTTATTTTAACTACATTCAAATTAACATGGGCAATGAGTAAATGAGCAGGTAGTAAATAAGCAGGTAGTATTTGATTTATTAAAACATGAATGATATAATGATACCGACATATTCATATATGATCATATAGTTACAATATAAGGAGGGTTGATCAAATGGAAATTAAAATTTACGGTCCTGGCTGCGCTAACTGTAATAAGTTGGAAAATGTAGTCAAAGAGGTGCTTAATGATGAAGGCATTACCGCTAATGTAGAAAAAATCACTGACATCCAAGAGATCTCTAAAGCTGGGGTTATGATGACACCAGCCTTGATGGTGAACGAAGAAGTTAAAATTTCTGGAAAAGTGCCTTCTAAAGATGAAGTGGCTAAACTGCTAAAAGCTGGATAATAAATAATAAAACAGAATAAATCAACAACTGATTTATAAGAAGGCATAACTGGAAGTTATGGTTTGGCTTAGGAGGTTTACTTATGAGTGAAAACATGAGAAAGATGGCTATTTTAATTTTAGTATTTCTAGGTGCATATTTTATTCCTTTTGAGAGTAAGTTTCTGCAGGCTTCCATTATGGAAGCCTTTCACATGGTGCAGTACTATTCAAGGGAACACGTCATCACTTGTTTGATCCCTGCTTTTTTCATAGCAGGGGCCATTGCTAATTTCATATCCCAAGGTGCTGTTCTAAAATATTTTGGGGCTGAGGCCAAAAAGTGGCTTTCCTATTCAGTTGCATCTGTTTCAGGTATAATCTTAACTGTTTGTTCCTGTACTGTTCTACCTATTTTTACAGGTATCTATCAGCGGGGAGCGGGGATTGGTCCTGCTATAGCTTTTTTGTATTCAGGACCGGCTATTAATCTCCTTGCAATTATATTAACTGCTAGGGTACTGGGATTTGAGCTTGGGCTCGCTAGGGCCATCGGTGCAATTATATTTGCGATAATTATAGGGCTGATAATGGCGGTTTTATTTAGGGCCGAAGATAAGAATAGAGCAACAGGCCCTCTCGCTGTAGGAGAAGAAGAGCAACCTAGAACTCCCTGGCAAAATCTGCTCTATTTCATAATCATGATTGCTATCTTGCTTCTCGCCACCTTGGGTGAACCAGCTGACCCTGCCAGTATCTGGGGGACTTTGTATAATATTAGATGGTATTTAGCAGCTATTTTGCTTGCAGTTTTAATCGTAATTGTTTTTAAGTGGTTTGATAAGACAGAACGAAATTCATGGCTGGAATCAACCCGAGACTTTGGCCTGCAAATTTTTCCCTTGTTATTTGCCGGTGTCTTTGTTGCAGGGTTGTTGATGGGAAGGCCGGAAAGCGATGCAGGGCTTATCCCGGCCCAGTATATTGAGGCCTTTGTAGGAGGCAACTCCTTGGGTGCCAATTTTATGGCTTCAATATTGGGGGCTTTTATGTACTTTGCTACTTTGACAGAGATACCAATTTTACAAGGGTTAATTGGTTCCGGCATGGGTCAAGGGCCAGCACTAAGTTTGCTTCTCGCCGGTCCGGCACTAAGCTTACCCAATATGCTCGTGATAAGGAGTGTACTGGGAAATAAAAAGACAGCTATTTTTGTGGTTTTGGTGGTCATAATGGCTACAATATCAGGATTGATATATGGTAATTTCTTTTAGAAGTATATTAACACTTGTACAGCGAAAACTGTAAAATTTATCTACTAACTCCCCATGTTTTGACTTTCACACCACAACCAGTAATGAAAATAACTGATTTATTTCACTGCTGCAGTATATGGAGATACGTTTTAAGTTTTTATTATTAATACATCCTGGCGACGATCCGTAGATGTATTAATAAAAACTTTGTAGTATCGGAATATACTGCAGCAGTGAAATTAAAGTGTATTTTCTTATTATCATTTTGTTTTTAAAATTGCTAGCCACCAACCAACCCTCACAAAGATTTGCAAAGAAGTTTATCAGGACAATAAAAGACAGTTCTTATTTTGAAATGTAGAACTGTCTTTTACTGTCTTTTAAAGTTTGGCTTGTTATATTTCGTCGTTGAGATATTTTTAATAAAGTATCAATCTTTCCATTCAGGTTTTCTTTTTTCAAAGAAACACCGAATTCCTTCTCTGGCGTCGGGATGTTGGCTGTTATTGCTGATGACTTCTGTGGCAAATTCTAGAGCTTGAAAATCTTCCATATTCAACTGCTGATAGAAGGACCTTTTGCCTAATTCTATTATATTCAAACTTTGTTTGGCTACATCTTGAGCTAGTTTATCTGTTTCTTCGTCGAGATCATCAAGGGGGACTACTTTATTTACCAGACCATAATTTAAAGCTTCTTCAGCGGACATGAAGTTTCCGGTAAACAAAAGTTCAGCAGCTTTTTTTCTGCCTAGATTCCGGCTTAAAAATACCGCAGGGGTACTGCAAAAAAACCCGCTGTTAATACCCGGGGTAGAAAACCTGGCATTTTCTGATACTACAGCCATATCGCTGATGGCTACAAGCTGACAGCCAGCTGCAACTGCCGCCCCATGAACCTTGGTTATAACAATCTGTGGAATTTCCCTGATGGTTTTCATGAAGCCACCGCAGCTTTGAAATAGCATCTTGTTATCTTCTAAAGAACCGTCTTCTATCTCTTTGAGATTATGTCCTGGACTTAAAACTTTTTTGTTGCCCTGTACGATTACGACCTTTACCTCTCTTTTTGCCCCTATATCCTGGAGTAAATTATCAAATTCAGCTATGGCTTTTGATGATAAAGCGTTAAATTCATCATCGTTTTGAATGGTGATATAGCCTATTTGTCCGTCTTTCTTGTAATCTAGGCAATCCAAAATATCAACTCCTTTTAAAATATTCTTAATTTTGTTAATTTAAACTTACTATTTAATAGTGGATTTGTCAATAAAGAGCTAAAGAGTAAAGCAAACGAGAAGTAAAGTAAATGCTAGTGAAATGATAAATGACATGAAGTATAATTAAAACAATCGGGTTAAAAAAGGAGCGTATCAACATGAAGGTTGCGATATCTAGGTGTAGTAGTTATGAGGAAGAAAAATTGGAAAAAGCCTTAGATGAAGCCTTGGATTTTTTGGGAGGTTTGGAGAACTTTATTTCTCCTGGGATGAAGGTATTGTTGAAGGTAAATCTATTAACGGCCAAATCTCCGGAAAAAGCTGTTACAACCCACCCTGAATTTGTGAAAATTCTTTGTAGGAAGATAAAAAGATTGGGTGCAGTTCCCTGGGTAGGAGATTCTTCCGGTGGGATTCTCCCCAATCAAAATCCAACTGCTAGATCTTTGGAGGTTAGTGGAATAGAAGCCATGGCCCTAGAAGAAGGGGTCCGGGTGGTTAACTTTGATAGGTTTGGCGCCATGAAGGTTGATAACCCAGATAATAGTATATTTCCTCACGTGTACCTGGCTAAACCGATATTTGAAGCTGATTTGGTGATATCTCTCCCCAAATTTAAAACCCATGGTCTGACCGTGTTCACAGGTGGGGTGAAAAACATGTTTGGTGCTGTGCCGGGAAGTTTGAAGCGGGATTATCACAGCCGGGCACCTCGAATGAAAGACTTTGCCAGGATTTTGGCTGATATTTATCATTTGACCTCTCCTTCTTTGACGATTATGGACGGGATCCTTGCCATGGAAGAGGATGGGCCTTCTGGTGGTTCCCCCAGGGAGCTTGGATTGATACTTGCAAGTACTGACGGGGTCTCTCTTGATGAAGCTGCAGTGGAGATTGCAGGACTTTCCCCCGGGGAGATACCCACCAGTAAAATAGCCGGTGAACTGGGGTATGGAATTAGCGATAGGGATAAAATCCATGTTCCGGGGAAATTGAATGATTGGAAGGTAATGAATTTTCAGCCCCCAAAAAATCCAATGGTATTTGCAAACTATATGCCTGGATTTATAGTAGGCCCTTTGATGAATCAATTAAAGACCTTGCCGGATGTGAATGAAGCCAAGTGTACAAGCTGCAGAATTTGTGTAGATAGCTGCCCGGTGGAAGCGGTGTACATTAATGAGAAAGCTAAAATAAACTGGAATGCATGCATCGAATGCCTCTGCTGTCATGAACTCTGTCCCCAAAAAGCTATTAAATTAACCCCCAAAGGCATTTTGAGTAAACTTGCTTTCGGGTTTATGAATCTAAAAAGGACTTTCTTTAGCTAATAAATGGCTATTTGATCAGCTCAGAAAATTTTCAAGCCGTTCTGAGTCAATTCTATAGTCATAAACTTAAATTTTATAATAAAATAATAAAAAAGATATTTGAATGAAGGGATTTATGTTAAAAAAATAGAATATTTATTTTAGCGAAAAAATTAAGAAAATTTAAACAAAGGAGGAGATGGAAGTGGCCCTGATAAAGCCTCAGGATTATTACGATTTCATCAAAAATCTAGAAGCAAATGTCTATATCAATGGGGAAAAGGTAACGGATTTGATGTCACATCCTGTAACTAAAACAGCTGTAGATGCAACAGCTAAAATGTATGAACTTGCTCTAGAACCTGAATATGAACAAGTGATGACTGCTAAATCTCACCTTAGTGGAGAAAAGATTAATCGAAATCTTCACGTGAACCAGGATGTTAATGATCTGGAAAATAGAGCGGAAATGGCTTTGCTTGCCTCACAAAAATTGGGGACATGTAATTACAGGTGTGTAGGTTGTGATGCTATAAATGCTATGGCCAGTGTATGCTGGGAGATAGATAAGGATAAAGGGACAAATTATCAGCAGAGGTTGAATGATTTTCTCAGTGAAGCTCAAGAAAATGACTGGGCTATCAGTGGAGCTGTAACAGATGCAAAAGGAGATCGGAGAAAGAGAATAAGTGAGGAAGAACCAGATATGCATGTGCACGTTTCCCATGAAGATGATAACGGCATTTATGTTCGAGGTGCAAAACTTCATCAAAGTGGAGCCATATGCTCTCATTATACCTTGGTCATCCCAGGAGGTGCCTTGAGGGAGGGAGAGGAAAAGTTTGCAGTGGCTTTTGCAGTTCCTAACAATGCTCCTGGATTAACTTATATTTGCCAATATAATCCGTATTCTGCTGAAAGGGAACAAAGTGATGATGTTGAGGAGCTTGGAAACCCCAAATATGGTCAAAGAGAAACGAGTATGATGATTTTTGAAGATGTATTTATTCCCTGGGAAAGGGTGTTTATGTACGGGGAGAGAGAATTTGCAGTTAATTGCATTAGCAGGTTTGCTAAAACTCACAGGATGAACTGTGGTGGCGCTTGTAAAGTTGGTTATGCAGATATAATCATCGGTGCTAGTGCTCTAGCTGCGGAGATGTCTGGCACTGATAAGGCCAGCCATATAAGGGATATGCTTACGGAGATGGTCAGACTATCTGAAACAGCTAGGGCTGCTACAATAGCTGCATATTATAAAGGGTTGGAGGAACCTGAAGGCTCAGGGGTATTTATGCCCGATGATATGTTTGGAAATGTAGCTAAAATAACTACTGCCGAAAACTTTTGGCAGATAATGGCCATGGCTGGAGATATTGCAGGAGGTATGGTAGTGACAGCGCCTTCTATGAAGGAGTTAAAAAATTCAGAAACTAAACCATATATAGAAAAATATCTAAGAGCGGCTGCGCCCGCAGAAGAAAGGTTAAAAATCAATAAGGTGTTACAGAACTGGGTTGCCGGTCTTCATGGCGCAGGTACCTGGCATGGAGCAGGCTCTCCTCAAGCTCAGAAAATGTCATTAGCAAGAGTTGTAGACTGGGATGAAAAGAAAAAGATTGCAAAGGAAATGGCCGGGTTGGATAAAAATAACCACAGTTAAGGATACACCCCCCCAAGATGCCTAGCATTATATATATTAAAATTTAAAATTTTTAGATTTTAGCAGGGATTGAGAGGTTAAATATTGAATTATTACTCTGAGCAAAGAGTGAATGATGATTCAGTATTCAGCATGATGGAAATTTAAAATTTTTACTATTTGGGGGGGATTACTTATGATGATGGATTATCAACTGACACTCAATACTATTCTTTCGAGGGTTAAGAACCTTTATCCAAAAAAAGAAGTGGTGTCAAGAGACTTTTCCGGGACCTTTGTCTATACTTATGCTGATATGTACGAAAGGATAAAAAAACTTGGAAATGTTATAAAAGAACTGGGAATTAACAAAGGGGATAAAATCGGTACCCTGGCATGGAATAATCATAGGCATTTGGAACTTTACTTTGCAATACCCATGATGGGCGCAGTTCTTCATACTTTGAATCTCAGGCTATCTACAGAACAACTTTCTTATGTGATAAATCACGGAGAGGATAGGGTGATCTTTGTCGACAAGGATGTTGTGCCCTTGTTGGAAGCAATAAAAGATCAGATTCAGGGAGTAGAAAAGTTTGTGATCATGTCCGATACCAAAGAGGTCCCCGAAAATAACTTACCCGGAGAGGTCTATTCTTATGAAGCTTTAATTGAAAAGGCATATCCCGATGTTGAATTTCCCGAGCTGGATGAAAAAACACCCGCTGCAATCTGTTATACTACTGCAACAACTGGAAATCCCAAGGGGATAGTTTATACTCACAGGTCCATAGTTCTTCATTGTTTTTCCATAATTAGCCCGGAAGCCCTGGATCTTCATGAAGAGGATTGCTTGATGCCTTTCGTGCCAATGTTCCATGTTAACGCCTGGGGACTTCCCTATGCTGCTACATGGGTAGGAGCCAACCAGGTTTATCCAGGTCATAGGCCTGACCCGGAGACGGTATGCAAGTTGATGGATGAGCATAAAGTCACTATTGGTGCTGGCGTTCCTACCATCTGGATGGGGACTTACGCTGTTTGGGAGCAAGGTAATTATGATTACTCCCATATAAGAGGATTGGTTTGTGGAGGTTCTGCAGCCCCAAGGCACATGATCAAAAACTACAAGGAAAATCTGGGAATCCCTATCATCCACGCTTACGGCATGACCGAGACCTCGCCCCTTGTTCTTGCTTCTAAGCCGAAAAGTTACATGAGGGACTGGGAGGATGAAGAGTTGATCAACATAGCTACCAAGCAGGGTTTGTTGGTACCTGGGCTTGAAATGAAGGTTGTAGACGATGAAGGCAGTGAAATAGACTGGGATGGCGAGCAGATGGGTGAGCTCTTGCTCAAAGGACCCTGGATAGCTGGAGAATATTATAAGGAGCCAGAAAAAACTCAAGAGTCCGTAAAGGATGGTTGGCTCCACACAGGAGACATTGTAACTGTTGATCCAGAAGGATATGTTAAAATCGTGGATAGGTCTAAGGATTTGATCAAGAGCGGCGGAGAATGGATATCCTCAGTAGATTTAGAAAATACCATCATGACACATCCGGAAGTTAAAGAAGCTGCAGTTATCTCTATTCCCGATGAAAAGTGGATAGAAAGACCCATGGCTTTTGTGGTTTTGAATGGCGGTGCTGAGGATAAAATAAGCGAACAAGATATAATTGAGTTCTTAAAACCGAAAGTTTCTAGGATTTGGATCCCGGACAAAGTCGAATTCATAGATGAAATTCCAAAAACAAGTGTCGGCAAGTTTAACAAGAGAAATCTTAGAGAAAAAGTAGTTGATGAAGGATAAGGTTTATTTGCCCAGGCAAAATTAAATAGTGAACAATAAAAAGGACCGGGTATCATCGATTTCGATTATCTTGATGGCCGGTCCTTTTATCTTAATTGTTATCTGTTTAAAGAGTTTGATGATTATTTTCACAGGGTCTGAGCTTTTTCCAAATTAAAGGCTGCAGTTGCACCATCGGACATTGCAGTTACCACCTGGCGCAGGGTTTTTTGCCTTACATCTCCCACAGCGTACACCCCGTCAACATTTGTTTTCATTTCCTCGTCAGTTATAATATAACTCTTTTTGTTTAATTCAATTTTCCCTTCAAGAAATCCGGTGTTAGGATCTGCACCTACATATATGAATACGCCCTGACAGTCCAACTCTTCTACTTCCCCGGTTTTAACATTCTCTAATACCAGCTTATTTAACATGGGATCTCCTTGAATTTCTCTTGCCACAGTATCGAATTTGACTTCAATCTTATCATTGGCAAAGATTTTATCTTGAAGATATTTTACTCCTCTAAACTCGTCTCTCCTATGTATAATGGTCACTTTGTCAACGATCCGGGTCAAAAACAGTGCTTCTTCTAGGGCGGAATCTCCACCTCCAACAACAGCAACTTCTTTTCCTTGGAAAAAAGCCCCGTCACATGTAGCGCAGTAGGAGACACCTTTGCCTCTAAGCTCTCTTTCCCCAGGTACGTTAAGCTCCCTTGGGCTTGCTCCCGTTGCTATGATGATTCCCCGAGCAGAGTAACTTTCGCCGCTTTCCAGGGTGATTTTCTTATCATCACCTGACACATCGATATCACTGACCGAACCTACTTTTAATTCTGCACCAAACTTTTTGGCCTGATCATCCAAATTTTTTGCTAGCTCTGGGCCGGAAATTCCTTCAGGAAACCCTGGGTAATTATCTACATCCTGGGTGTTTATCAATTGACCTCCAGGGGCCATCTTTTCAATCACGAGAACGCTCATTTTGGCTCGGGCTCCGTACTGAGCTGCCACCAGGCCGCCGGGACCTCCTCCAACTATGATTATGTCATAGCTTTCTGTTGTCATACTTAATCCCTCCAGTAATGAAATTGTATATAAGAGATATCTTATTGTCAACTGTTTAGAGTTTAAAGAGTCATTTTAAAATCTTTTTTCTTAAACGTATGCTCTCAGGTGTAATTTCAACAAGTTCATCATCTTTAATAAACTCTAAAGATTCCTCTAAGGTTAACAGCCTGGGTGGGGCAATTTTAACTGTATTATCTGAACCTGCAGCTCGGACATTGGTTAAATGCTTTTCTTTACAGATGTTAATTTCAAGATCACTCTCTTGATTTCTCTTGCCAATAATCATTCCTTTGTAGACCTTTGTACCTTGAGTGATAAAGAACTCTCCTCTATCTTCCATAGCATTCAAGCTGTAAAAGGTAGCCTCTCCTTGTTGATGTGCGACTAGGGCACCTTTACTTCTACTAGAAAAGTCGCCTTTATAGGGCTCGTATTGGTAAAAATTATGATAGTATATCCCTTCTCCCCTGGTTAGGGTTAAAAACTGAGATCTGAATCCAATAAGACCGCGAGAGGGTACTTTAAATTTTAACCTGGTGTTTTCATCGGAAAGGTGTCTAAACTCTAAAAGTTCGCCCTTTCTCTGATTCAAAGCTTCAATCACTGGCCCGGTATAATCCTCAGGGAGAGTCATTACCACGGATTCTACCGGTTCATGCGTTATATCATTTATAGTTTTGGTTATGACTTCAGGCTTAGAAACTTGAAATTCATATCCTTCTCTGCGCATTTTTTCAATTACTGTAGCAAGGTGCAGTTCTCCTCTTCCCGAAACTTTGAAAAGCTCTGGATCTTGAGTTTCTTCGACTTTTAAGCTGACATTTGACTTTACTTCTGTAAATAACCTCTCTTTCAGTTTTCTTGAAGTGAGATATTTACCCTCCAATCCGGCAAAAGGGCTGTTGTTTACACCAAAGGTCATAGATATTGTCGGCTCATTGATTTGGGGTGCTGGAAGTTTTTCCGGGTGATTTGGATCTGCAATTGTTTCTCCGATATTTATATTATGAATTCCTGAGATGGCGACAATGTCTCCGGCTGTTGCTGTCTCGACTTCTCGTTTCTGCAGGTTTTGATAGGTAAATATTTGGCCTGCTTTTACTACTGGCTTATCATTATAACTTTTGTCATCATCTATTATCATGACTTTATCGTGTCTTGAAATGGAACCACGGGTAATTTTTCCTATGGCATATTTGCCCAGAAAATTGTCGTAATCGGTGCTAGAAACAAGCATTTGAAAGGACCCCTGGGGATCTACGTCGGGGGAAGGAACTTTTTCTAAAATAGTTTCAAACAAAGGTTTAAGGGACTCTCCTTGATCTTCCAATTCTAAACAAGCTGCTCCCTTTATTGCATCTGCATAAATGACAGGGAAATCAACCTGATCTTCATCTGCATCAAGGTCGATAAAAAGATCGAGGACTTCATCAACCACTTCAAGGGGTCTTGCCTGGGGAAGATCAATTTTATTGATAACTACTATAGGGGTTAAGCCTAAAGAAAGGGCCTTATCTAACACGAATTTTGTTTGTGGCATAGGACCTTCTGCGGCATCAACTAGCAGTAGGACACCTTCTACCATATTTAGTATTCTTTCCACTTCTCCTCCAAAATCCGCATGGCCCGGGGTATCTACAATGTTTATTTTCGTGTCCTTATAAGTCACTGCAGTGTTCTTTGACAAGATGGTTATACCTCTTTCCCGTTCCTGATCATCAGAATCCATGATCCTTTCATTTATATTTTCACGAGCATGAAAAACCCCGCTTTGTTTCAATAGTCCATCCACCAAGGTTGTTTTCCCATGGTCAACATGGGCTATTAATGCTATGTTCTTGATTCTGTTGTAATCCAAATTTATCTCCTCCTATTTAAATTGCTAGCTGTTACAGTATAACAGATTGAAGTCAGATTAAAAAGAGCATGGGATTTTTTGAATAAGTCGCCACGAATTCTCGTGACTTTAGTCATGAGAGGTTCACAATATGCATGTTTGACAGCATGTTTTATATTAATATATAATTTCCATATACTTTAGCAGTATAATAAGTCAGTTATTATCTAGAGAGGAAGTATTGAATTGTCTAGTTCAGAATTTGAAAAAATAGTAATGCCTGATTTTCCAGTTATCGATTTTCACATGCACTTACCTGTGCAAGGGAACCGGCCTAAAAAGGCAAGGGTGCCAAATAAAATTATCCAGGATTATAAAGACAAACTTCAGACAGCCTTCTTTGAAAAGTGGGGCTTCGAGAAACCAAATGGGAAACTTTACTCGGCCCAGGAAGCGGCGAAACTATGGAAACAAGAGAGAGAATACTATGGTTTAGAAAAAATAAATGCTGTAACTGCCGGGTTTGATAATGATGTCCTGGCTGGAATAATCAAATCTAACCCAGAAACCTTTACAGGATTTGCTCACCATGATATTCAAGTAGAAGGTGCCTTGGAAGAATTGAAACGGGGAATAGAAGAGCTTGGACTTTCGGGGTATAAGTTGCTGGCTCCTTTTATGGAGAGGCCTTTTGATGCTCCCGAGTTCGAACCGATATGGCAGTATTTGGATGATAATCACCTGCCTGTGTTGATTCATTTTGGAATTGCAGGGGGAGCAGGAGGACTTGTTAGCTATGAATACATAAGCCCTAAGTCGATTTTTGAGGTGGCTCGCTCATATACGAATATTCCTTTTATTATTCCTCACTTTGGAGCGGGATATTTTCAAGATGTTTTGCACCTAGCCTGGTCTTTACCGAATATTTATGTGGACTCATCGGGATCAAATCAATGGCTGGATTGGATGGTGTGTGATCTTGAACTAAAAGACATCTTCAAAAAATCATTACAAACTCTTGGAATTGAAAGAATGATTTTTGGGACAGATTCGAGCTGGTTTCCAAGAGGGTTTAGTTATCGGTATCTAAAAGTTCAGTGGAAGATTTTAGATGATCTTGGGATAAGCAAAAAAGATCAAGAGTTATTTTTTTCAGCAAATGCCAAAAGGCTTTTGAAAATTAATTGAAATAAAATAAAAGTTAAAGTAAAAATTAAAAGGAGGTTGAAAACATGTCTGAAAAGATTAAGTTTTACACTAGTTCCGGTTGAGGTCACTGCGGTCCCGTGAAAGAGTTTCTTTCACAAGAAAATGTTGACTTTGAGGAAGTGGATGTAATGCAGGATCCTAGCGCTGTAGAGGAACTTGTCGAGCTCACAGGAGAATTAGCTGTTCCAGTAGTTAGAAAAGGAGACAATTATGTAATTGGTAACGATAAAGAAAAATTAAAACAGTTGATTTCTTAAAGCTTATGATGTTTACTTAAAAAATTGAGATTTTTTAGATTTTTTAGATTTTCGTTGATTGAAGAGTGGGGCTGGTCCAAAGACAAAGGTTTTTGGGTTGGCCTCAATTATTTGAAAAATATTGGAGCTCGAATTAAAAGATGATGGGTAAATGATTTTAGTAGGTTAGGTGGGTAGGTGAAAGAGTTTGAGAATTCACTTGTGGGCTATTTTGACAATAGTTTCGATATGTTTTATGATAGGAGGAATTTTGATAGCATATGACTTAGGTCTTGGGGTGCCTGGATCAACTGCAAGATACCTTACGGAACCTAGATTTAGCAGTCCTATTCAGACTGATTTGATTAATAACCCTGATACGGGCGAAAAGTTTCCCCCGGAAGAACTGCTGTTGATTTATAACGACGAAAGTAAAGAAACTAAATTAAATGAGGAGAACTCAGAACTAAAGGAGGAAACAATTAAACAAATTGAAAATGTAGGGGATGAACTCTTTAAAGATGATGAATCTTATATGGAAGTTGAAATTACAGGTCAAAGCGATAAAATAAATATATACCAGGCGAGAATTGAAATTAAGAATCAAGGGGAAGATTCCAAAAGTGGCGATTCAAGCAAGTTAAATTTCATGTACAAGCTGGTGGAAGAACTTGAAAAAACCAAAATGATAGAAGCGGCCGTGTTTAACTTTGCCCAGACTTTAAGTTCTTCTCAAAAATCCTTTTCAAAAACGTCGGAGCAAAAGATGAGAGTGCCCCAGGTAGATCAATGGACAGAGCCAGATGAAAAAAAGCGCTGGGGACAAAAAGCCATTAATCTCCTCGAAGCCTGGGAGATTGCCTTAAGGAAATTAGATGGAATAGAGAAGGTCAAAATGGGTATCCTTGATTATGCTTATTCGACTTCTCATATTGATCTTAAAGATGCTGATTATATTGCACCTGAAAGTGAAGGTGAAGGTGAAGGTGAAGATAGGAATGAAAACTTCTCAACTTCCTGGAATGAACTAGATGAAAAGTATACCAGCCATGGTAGTGGTGTTTTTAGCATTGTAGGAGCTGATGGAGATAATGATAAAGGTATGGCAGGAATGATATGGCAGGCAAAATTCACTTGTTACGGTAGTTATTATCTAAGTGACAAATTAGATGTTGTTTTGGATGCAATAGATAGGGAAATTAGAGTATTAAATGTAAGCATGGGTCCGAATTGGGGTAGAGTAGGTAATGAAGACAAGTATTGTGAAAGGTCCCATAAGAGAAGGGAAAAGCTCTGGCGGCAAGTAATAGAGCATGCCAAAGATAACGGGTTATTGTTAATCTTCGCAGCGGGTAACAACAATAATCTCCCTCCAGAAAAAATACCCCCTGCATCCTTAGCTAAGGAGTACGATAACTTGATCTCTGTTGGGGCAGTAAACCAAGAGCTAGATAAAATATATACTACCGGGGCAGGAGTTAGTATTTATGCTCCTGGACTTAGCGTTTGGAGTGCAAGATCATATAGAGGTATGTGGGAGGTCTTTGATGAACCTTATGATTTTTCTAGTGGGACTTCATATGCAGCCCCTTTTGTAACAGGAACAGCTGGGCTTATGCTTTCCGTCAATCCTGAACTTACCCCTGGAGAAGTCAAAGAGATTTTGCAAGAGACTTCGAAAGCACCCCACGGTTCAACTAAGAAAAATGGTATTTTAGATGCAGAAAAAGCCGTTGAAAGGGCCCTGAAGCTAAGATAATGAGAGGTTAAATTATAGTAAATAAAAAATATTTTGTAAAATATCTAAGTATAGCCTAAAAATATGATTATCCTTATAGGAAAGTGCTATAGGAAGGTGGTGTAAATATGGCAGGGTTTTATGATATCCTTGCGAAGTACTACAATGACCTTTTTAGCCCTCCTGAAGAAAAGATTGATCAAATTAAAGCTTTATTCGCTGACATACCTGGAAATAAACTTTTAGACCTTGGTTGTGGAGCAGGAGCATATGTATTCAGTCTATCTGAAATAGGTTATGAAACTTTTGGCTTGGACTATAGCAGCAGTATGGTAGCCCAAGCTAAAGAAGAAGCTCCTTTGCAAGTTAAAGAAAGAATAGTAGTAGGAGATATGAAAGAAGCTTATCCTTTTAAAAAGGAGTTATTATTTGATGGGATATTTTGTATAGGTAACACACTGGTTCACTTAGAAGAATTAAGCCAGGTTAGAGAAACTATTAAGAATGCTTATTCTAGATTAAGGTCAGGAGGAAAGATATTGATTCAAATTTTAAATTATGATAATCCCAATATAGTTAACAAACAGTTTCCCATCAAAGGTAATTCTTCAGGTAAAGTGAAATTTTATCGGAAGTATATTATTCCTCAAGAGGGAGCAAAAGATAAAATAATATTTCAAACTAAACTTAAAATAGAGAACGATGGAGAAGTATTTGAAGATAGTGATAAACTTATGATGCTTGGAAAAGAACAAATTGCTCATATTATGACAGAACTTGGCTTCAAAGAGGTTGAGTTTTATTCGGACTTCAAAAGAACTCCTTGGAATATCAATGGTGAAAATACAGTTGTAGTAGGTAAAAAAGAATAGATAGATAGGAGTGAAAAAATTGGATAATGAAAAAAAGAAAAAAACCTCGCCGTCAATGGATGAGTGGCTTAAAGAAGCAAAAAATGAATCAGATTCATTAAAGGAAGGGATGTTTTTGGTTCATAACGGTGTTGTACGCAAAACGAGCAAAGATAAAGCCCGTAAAGGAATTGATGACGGCAGTGAAGTGACGGGAATGGAATTTTCTTATGATGCTGAGAAAGTTGAGGCGGCGATTGCTGAAACAAAGAAAATGGAGGGTATTTTTCATGTTAGGGTCTGGCTAAATGAAGGTCAACTCGAACTTGGCGATGATATAATGTATGTTATGATAGGCGGTGACATACGTCCTCGCGTTATTGATGCCCTGCAATTTCTTGTTGAGAAGATTAAGAGTGAATGTGTTACGGAAACTGAATTTAAATGACTATCATCCAACTGCTGCCGGATTTTAAAATATGGCAACAGTTGGATGATAAAAATTTATAGCCCTGCTTACAGTCCTAGATGATTAACTAACTCCCCATGTTTTGACTTTCAGACCACAACCAGTAATGAAAATAACGGATTTATTTTCCCGCAGCAGTATAAGGAGATAATTTTAAGTTTTTATTATTAATACATTACATCTAGGCAGGGACGATACACGAAGTTTAATAAGTAAACCTCCCTTTGAGATTTTCTCTTAAATTGCTTGCTAAATACCATAAGCGAACTTTTGATTTGGATGTCTTGCAAATCTTTGTGAGCGTTGGTATTTAGCAAGCAATATATCAAAAAAGTTCAAGTGTTTACGATTAAACCTCGTGTACCTGATCCGTAGATGTATCAATAAAAACTTTTAAATACGGAATATACTGCTGCGGGAAAATTAAAGTGTATTTTCGTACTGATTAACCTATCATCTTACTGATATCAGATTGTGCATCACTTATTGTACCCATGTTAAAGTTTTTGACCAGCACATTTGTAATGTTCTCTGATAGAAAAGCTGGAAGGGTTGGCCCCAGGTGAATATTCTTGATCCCTAAATGAAGCAGGGCAAGAAGCACTGTACAAGCCTTTTGTTCATACCAGGCGACATTGTACACGATTGGCAAGTCATTGATATCATCTAGCTCTAAAACTTCTTGTAGTTTCATGGCAACTACAGCTAGGGAATAGGAGTCGTTACACTGACCTGCATCTAAAATCCTAGGAATCCCATCAATGTCTCCCAAATCTAACTTATTGTAACGGTACTTTGCACAGCCTGCTGTCAGAATCACTGTATCTGAAGGCAGGTTTTCGGCAAACTCCGTGTAGTATTCCCTTGATTTGAATCTTCCATCACAGCCTGCCATGACAACGAATTTTTTGATCTTTCCTTGGTTGACCAAAGATAAGATTGTATCTTTATAAGATAGAATAGTATCTTTTGCAAATCCTCCCACGATTTCACCAGTTTCCAATTGTTCAGGAGGGCTACACTTTTTGGCCTGTTCTATCAACTGGGAAAAATCTTTTGTCCCACCTTCTTTTCTATCCGAGATATGATTGGCACCTTTATAACTTACATTTCCGGTGGTATATAAACGATCTAGATATGATTCCTTAGGAGGAACTAAGCAATTAGTTGTCAATAGGATAGGACCGTTAAATGCCTCGAATTCTTCTTTTTGTTTCCACCAGGAATTACCGTAGTTTCCGACAAAATTATCGTACTTTTTGAAAAATGGATAATAGTGAGCGGGTAACATCTCACCATGGGTATAAACATCTACACCTGTACCTTTGGTTTGTTCTAGGAGCTCTTCTAAATCCTTCAAGTCATGCCCGCTTACCAGAATGCTAGGATTGCTACCGACTCCAAGGCTCACCTTGGTTACTTCTGGGGTCCCGTATGTGGAAGTGTTAGCCTCGTCCAATAATGCCATTGATTCAACAGCGTATTTACCGGTCTCTAATGCTAGAGCAGTTAAATCATCAGCAGACTGGTTCTCATCAACTGTTGCTTCTAGTCCCCTTTTGACGAAACTAAAAATATCTGAGTTTGTATATCCTAAAACATAGGCATGATCTGCATAAGCTGCAAAACCTTTTATCCCATAAGTTATTAATTCTTTTAAAGACCTCAAATCTTCATTGGAATCAACATGTAGCACACCTACATGTTTTGACTTTTCAATAATGTCATCATCGGAATCAAAAGACCAAGATTGACAATCGTAAAGTTCTTCAGGATTTAAGGCTGCTTCTTGATTGATTCCATCTCGAATTTTAATTGCTTCCTTGATTTTATCGATGAAGTAGTCATCATTAAAGTTGCCATTTGTTATTGTGGCAAACAAACTTTCAATGATGAATTTATTTACATCTGTTTGATCAATACCTTTATCATCGGCTTTTTTACTGCTGATAGCTATTCCCTTAATCAAATAAATCAATAGATCTTGAAGATTGGCTACTTCCGGTGGCTTGCCACAGACACCTTTTGTACTGCAACCTTCTCCTTTGGCCGTTTCCTGACATTGAAAACAAAACATTTCGTTACTCATAAATCAACACCCCTTATAAATACAACTTAGTTAGTAATAATTATAAAATCAAACCTGGTACTTGTCAATCAATTTAGTACGAAAATAACCTTAAATTTTATTGCTTGCAGTATATGTCGATATTGAAAGTTTTTATTAATACATCTAAGAATCGGGGGTACACAAAGTTTAACCGTAAACACTTGAACTTTTTTGATAAATTGCTTGCTAAATACCAACGCTCACAAAGATTTGCAAAATCGTCCAAATCAAAAGTTCGCTTGTGGTATTTAGCAAGCAATTTAAGAGAAAATCCCAAAGGAAAGTTTACTTATTAAACTTAGTGTACCTTCCCTGTCTAGAATGTAATGTATTAATAATAAAAACTTAATCTTATCTCCATATACTGTAGCAATAAAATAAATCAATTATTTTCATTACTGGTTGTGGTCTGAAAGTCAAAACATGGGGAGTTAGTATGAAAAATCATATTAAAATGTATTGATTTTTATCGCTGTTTTCTATACAATCAAATATATAACTAAAGCGGTCATGTTTAAAAACAGGGTAAATAAAGGTGGAATAATAAATGATAACAAGAAAAGCAGAATATACAATTCAGATTTTGACTATTCTGGCAGAGTACCATCAAAATAATGAGCGTATTACCACTAAAAGTGTTGCAAAGAAGTTGAATCTATTGCAGAATTTAGTGATCCAATTGATAGGCAATCTTAGAGAAAAAGGGTGGGTTGAAAGTACCAGGGGACCCTCAGGTGGGATTAAACTTATTAAAGATCCAGAGGAGATAGATTTAAAAGAGGTTATAGAATTGGTAGATGGCCCTATAATGATCACTCGTTGTTTGATTAATGATAAGCCATGTGGTGATAAGCCAAGCTGTCATCTCAGGGGAATTTGGTTAAAAGCTCAGAAAAAAATGGTAGATGAGCTTGAACAAGTAACAATAAAAGATCTGTTAGAGGCAAAAGAATGATCTCGATTAATTAATATTAACTAAGGAGGAATTTGAATTGGCTTACAAGATTACTGAAGATTGCATTAAATGTGGTGCATGTGAAGATGAATGTCCTGAAGAAGCTATTACTGAAGGGGAAGAGACTTTTATCATTGATCCAGAGTTATGCACAGATTGTGGGGCTTGTGCCGATGTATGTCCAGTAGGGGCTCCCATTCAAGATGTATGAATGATAAAAACTTAAAACTTATCTCCATATACTGCTGCAATAAAATAAATCAGTTATTTTCATTACTGGTTGTGGTGAAACCGAAGTGTTATATAGTGACAACAATCTTGTATTGACATCAAACAAGTAATGGGGATATAGTAATTGATAAAAGTAACTTTAACATGAAATCAAAGGAACACAGATTTCAATGGGGGTGAGAAAATTGCAACATGGTTCAAGTCAGAAAGAAAGTTCTAAGTCTAAAAATTTGAATCCTCAGACCGTAGTTTTGCTTTTAGGTGCAATGGGATTTTGGGTCATGGGAGATAATTACGCCGCTTCGCCTATGCTGGTTGATATCGCTCAGGATTTTGGGGTTGATATCGGTACTGCAGCATTGACAGTGGCTTCATATATGATTCCCTTTGGGCTTTTTACTTTGATTTTTGGGCCTATAGCTGATAGATATGGAAAGGCCAGAGTGATAAGTGGAGCAGCTTTTGGGACTGCGATTTTCAGTAGTTTAGGGGCGGCTGCATTTGACATCGTTTCATTGTCGGTGATAAGAGCTATTAACGGAGGTCTAGCTGCCGCGATCTTACCTGTGACTATCTCTTATGTTGGTGATCTTTTTTCTGAGCCAAAATCCAAGATGAATGCTATAGGTAGTGTTATGGGGATGTATTTCCTAGGTGCAGCCGCAGCTACTGTTATAGGGGGCGGCTTATCTTTTATTGGGTCGTGGAAGCTTGTCTATCTTACTTATGGAATTGCCGAACTTATAATCGCTTTATTGATGTTGAAATATTTGGCTTTTGTCCCTGGTACAGCTGGTGCTATGGGGCTTAAAAAAGCTTATTCTAACGCCTTTGCTAAACCATTTTTGCCCAGAACTGTAGTGCTGTTATTTTTAGTAGGGTTTTCGGTGTTTGGTAGTTTTACTTACCTGGGAGATTTTTTAGTGGAGCAGACAGGGTTTAATATTTTTAATGTTGGCTTAATCCTTACTTTATTTGGCTTGTCAGCTTTTATTGGAGGTAGAAATGCAGGCGAGCTAAGACAAAGACTGGGTCCAAAAATGATGCTTCTGGCTGGGGGCTTAGGGATTATTGCCTGGATACCCTTAGGTCAGTGGCCCGGATTATTTTATGTTTTTCCAGCCCTGGTGGTTTTTGGGTTTGCTTTTGTCCTCCTTCAATCTACAATAATAATGACTGCACAGCAGCAGCTTCCTATGCAACGTGGAACGGTCATGTCTTTGGCTTCATTTAATATGTTTGTAGGGGGAGGCATAGGTGTTTTGATAAACAGGTTTTTGCTTGGTGTAGGAGGTTATGGTCTGATCTTCTTTGTTTCAGGCATTGCAATTTTGGTTGCTGCAATTTTAGCTTATCGGCTTTTGATTACCATGGAAAGAAAAACTGCAAGTTAAGCATGGGTGGTGATAGGAAGGATGTTTTGAGATGGAATTTTTCAATCTGTTTGCTCCTTTCTACGATGGTTTTATGCGACTGATTGGGAATAAAAAAAATATTCAATTTATGGTGGAGAAGATAAGGACAAAATTACCTGGTAGAAGTGATTTGAGTTCTCCCCATTTAATTCTTGATGTAGGTGGAGGGACGGGGACTTTGGCTGCCAAGCTTCAATCAGAAAAGCACCAGGTTTTTGTCCTGGATAGGTCTGAAAAAATGTTGTCAAAGGCCAAGGGGAAGGGGATACCGGGAGAAAACCTGGTCCAAAGTGATGTGAGGTCGATTCCTTTTAACGATGAAATCTTTGACCTGGTGACTTGCTTAGATGCTTTGCATCATTTTCCTGAGAGCGAAAAAGGATTAAAAGAGATGGCCAGGGTTTTAAAGCCTGGTGGTATTATTTTGATTTTTGATTTTGACCCGGAAAAGAAGACAACAAAGGTGTTAAAAAATATAGAAAGGTGCTTGGGAGAGCCCACAGAATTTTATACTCCAGAAGGGCTAAGAGATCTGCTGTGGTCATTTGGGATTGAAGGTGAGATCAAACCCCAAAATGCCTGGCAGTTTCTTTATGAGGGACAAAAAAAGAAGAGAAGGATTTAATCTGTTTTAATAGAACTTAATAATAGAGCAGGATTTTGGTTACTGAACTGAAATAATAGGATGTGGTTTGAATGCCAGATATTAAAAAGTACAGTGGTAAAGACTTCGAAAAACTTATCCAAAAGGCGGAAAAGGATTTTAAGACTAGCCGGGAAAATTTAGAATATGAAATTATCCAGGAAAAAGAGAAAACCAGTATTTTTACTTATTGCCCCTGGATAATCAAGGTAAGGCTGGATAGAAGCAAAGACCCCAGGTATAAGGATGGGGAGTTCAAAATCAAAAATGGAGAAGATAGTAAAGTTTATTTGACCGTTACACCTCCGGGTACAAGAGGTGAAGAAGTTGGTTTCGATGAAGTGAAAAAGACCTTAGAAAATAGGGAATATAGTATTGTTGAACGTTATAAGATTAATAAAGCATTAGAGGAAAAGTCCGGTGAACCTAATGAAATTTCTGACTCTATTGAAAAAATTAAAGTAGATGGGGATTTTGAGTTAGAGCAGAGCGAAGATTATATGGAAATAAATATCAAGGTAGAACCCCCAAAAGGCCAAGGAGAACCTACTAGCTTTTCTGAAGTCATAAAAAGAATTGAAGAGTTAGGGATTGAATCAAAGCAAATAGATGAAGGTTTGGTAAAGAAATTGTTAGAGCGAGGAACAGATGATAAATACATAAAGATTGCCGAGGGAATTAAGCCTCAGAGTGGTCAGGATGCAAGAATGGAATTTTATTTTTCCAAAAAAGAAAGGGAGCCTGTAAAAAACCAAGAAGGTAATGTTGAACATTTTAACATTAAAAACATCAATAATGTAAGAGCAGGACAAGTGATAGCAGAGAAGTTAAATCCAACACAAGGAATAGATGGGGAAGATCTTTATGGCAATTTGATTGAGGCTGAAGATGGAGTGGACCTGGAGATACCTTTGGGTACCAATGTGAGAGTTGAGGATAACAAAGTGATAGCTGAGATTAGCGGACAAGCGGTAGTGGATGAGGAAGGTAATATAAATGTGTATCCAGTATATACCCTTGAAAAATCCTTAGATACATCTACCGGAAACCTGGATGTAGTGGGAGGAGTAGTAATTAAAGGAGATATAAGGGAAGGTATGACTGTCAAAGCTGAAGGGGATGTAGAAGTGCATGGAAATGCTTCCTCCTGTACTGTAGAAGCAGGAGGAGATATATTCATCAAGCAGGGTATAGTCGGGGAAAGGAAAAGCGCTATTCTTGGCAAAGGAAACTTAATTTGTAAATTTATTGAAAACGCTAATGTTTGTATAGATGGAGACATTTTTGTTACGGATGCAATATATTACAGCCAGGTTGAAGGGGAAAACATCTATTGTTATGAAGGTAAAAAAGGCCTTGTGACCGGGAGCAAGCTAATAGCGGGACGTGAAATCAAGGTAAAAAACCTGGGCGGAGAAATGGGCTCTGAAGTTGAAGTAGAACTTGGGATTTCTCCTAAATATATAAGAAAACGAGAACACGCAACCAAAAATATAAATAATATAGAAAAATATCTAGAAGAGGTAAATGTAGGTATGGAGAAAAAGAATGAGTTGAAACAATTGCTTAACTATTATAGAGAAGATTTAGAGGATTTGGAGAAAAAGATAAATGAGGAAAAAAATAAATTCAGTCAGCTTGTGGTCATGGATAAAGCATCAGAAAGTGTATCAGTGAAGATTAACAATAACGGGCAAAAATTGATGGAAGAAAAAGAAACTGTTGTCATAAAGGAAGCTAAAGATAAGGATAAACTTGAGTTTGAATCAATGGCTATTTTGTGAGGAGGTAAAGGATGCAATGAAGCAGTACTCGTGGGAAGATATTTATCAGCAAATACTAGATAACGTAAATGATCCCTTGGCTTTCATTGATGAACAGGGGAAGTTAATCTTGTTAAACCGGCGCTTTTATGAAAATGTCGGAGGGGAAATAAATCAGGAAATTAAAAACATTATTGGCTTTCAAGAAGTTGAAGAGAGCTGGGATGAGGTTTTAGCTGCTGTCCAAGAAAACGGCTATTGGAACGGAATATTAAAAATTGAGAAAACAGGGAATATCCGCAATGGCAAATTTGCCAATATTAGCGGTGGGGTTTTACTCGTGATCCATGAGCTAAAACAGAACGTAGAAAACTTTGTCAACCTGTATCAGAAAGTATTCAAAAACATAGATAATGAAAAAGAACGGTCAGCTTTTATGATGAGACTTGAAAAGGAAATATTTGATTCAGCTCAAAATAATAGGTTGGTCACTGTCATTAATCTAAATATCGACAGGTTTGATTTATTGAAAAGTTCTTTGGAGCTAAAACAAATTTCGCAACTCTCGGATCAAATTTTAAAGCGAATTGCCAGCTTGATCAGAGGTTCGGATATTTTGGCTAGGAAAGGTCAAGATAATTTCTTGATAGTCCTAGCAAACGTTAAAAATGAAAAGGATTATGAAATTGTTGTCAATAAGATCTTGAGTGAATTCGAAAGGCCTTTTTTGATAGATAATACAGAACAATTTATGACTGTCAGCCTTGGTGTATCTCAATCCAAGACTCACCCTGTAAAACCTAAGGACCTCCTGGAGAAATCTAATATAGCCTTGTTAAATGCTAGGAAGCTTGGTGGTAATGCTGTTCAATTATATAAGCAAGAGCTAGAAAAGGAAAATGAAAACAGGTTGGACCTTATCAATAAAATGAGAAAGGGCTTTAGAGAAGGAGAGTTCTACCTTAAATACCAGCCTCAGATAAACCTTGAGGATTTTGAAATCATCGGTATGGAGGCGTTGGTCAGGTGGAAGAACAAATATCTGGGGGAGGTCCCCCCGGCAAAGTTTATTCCCTTGATGGAAGATACCGGAATGATAGACAAGCTTGGTCAATGGGTTATCAAGGAAGCATGTAAGCAAGGTAAATCATGGTATGACATGGGTTATGAGGATTTGATCGTGTCTGTTAATATTTCACCGGTAGAATTTAGAAAAGGTAATGTTAAGGGAAGCATTGATGAAGCCCTTGAAGAAACAGGCCTACCTCCAGAAAACTTTTGCATCGAAATAACAGAAACCAATATTCTTGGAGAACAGCAGTACATAAAGGATGAACTCAATCAGATAAGTGATAAAGGGATTAAGATCTCCTTGGATGACTTTGGTACCGATTATTCTTCCCTTAAGTACCTGGTTAACTTCCCCTTTGATTATGTCAAAATTGATAAATCCTTTATCTTGAATCTTAATGATAAAAAAAATGAAGAGGTTTCAAGTGCTATCATATCCTTGGCTGGAACATTGAAACTGAATGTTGTGGCTGAAGGGGTGGAAAAGAGTTTTCATACCAAGTTTTTGAGGGAAAAAGGTTGCCAAATAGTCCAGGGATTTATGTTCTATGAACCTATGCTTCCGGTAGATTTAACTGAGGAGTTGAAGCTAAAAAAGCACAATAATTAAATTATGTGCTTTTTTAGCTCTTTTAAATTGTCTAAATCAATAAAATTATTAACAAGGCCGTAAATCACATAAAGACTAAGTATTGCCAATGTGAATACCGGGAATATGATAAATAAAGCCATTACTATGATGGGGATCAGTAAGTGAAATACTTTGCCTGGACGATAGCCTTTAAGGGATGGATACGGTATGTCTGTAATCGTAAGATATCCAAGGGCGACTAATACAATGAACTCAAGAAAGAAGGGAAATATACCTAGATAACTGATTAAAGCGACGATTATTCCTGCAACATTAATAGGTAGCCCAGGAAATTGATCCTTGGATGAACCGTATAAAAACATAGCGTTGTACTTGGCAATATGATAAGTGCCAAACAACAGAAATATGATTGCAGGGATATAGTACGGGATAAGCAGCTCGCCCGGACTAACTAAATAAAAATAAGTTGGAACCACACCAAACGAGAAGTAATCACTTAGAGAGTCTAGTTCTTTCCCTATTATGCTGGAAACATTAAATTTTCTTGCTATCCTACCGTCTATTCCATCGAAAAAGAGAGCTAAGATTATTATTGTGAGGGCAAGCCTATCATTGTTTGTGTAAAGCAAGGTCAAAGCTATAAATCCCAGGGAAAGGTTAATAAAGGTAAATATTGATGGCAACCACTTTTCTGTACTAATCATTGATTTCTCCTCCAATTTTAGTTTATAGGTATTATAATAACAAAAATCCTCGTACATAATAATATTCTTGATATAATTATGATCCCCTTTAAAAGATTTTATGTCTTTTAAGCAGTTATGTCAAAAAATATATTGAAAGTGGGAGGGTTGATTATGGAAAAACGCTTGGTACCCAAAGAGATAGAAGATTATATTATGAAAATGAACAAAAACACTCCATACCATAGGCTTTTAGAGATGAATATAACGGAGTTAAATAAAGGCTTTTGTAAAGCTAAGCTGCTAGTAGAAGAAAAACATGTCAATCCAATGGAAATCACTCATGGTGGAGTGACTTTTTCTTTATTGGATACAGTGTCAGGTAGTGCAGCAAGGACAGAAGGGTATGAGGTTGCTACTGCTGAAATGAACATCAGCTATTTTAACCCTTCATATAAAGGCGATGAGTTGATAGCAGAAGGACATGTTATTAAAATTGGTAAAAGATTAATAGTGGTTGATGGAAAGTTATATCATGGCGATAAGTTATTGTCTGTCTCCAGGCAGAGCTTGATAAACCTAGGCAAATTGAAAACTTAACAAAAAGCACTAAATTTGTATTTTATAATAAGCTTTTGTCGAAGAGAAGGAATATATATTGCTTCTCTAGAACCACTGAAAGTGTTTGATGGAAAATCTATCTTTGGGCATACTAGTTAATATTCTTATATTGGAGGTGGTGCTTATGTGTGTATGAAAGAGATGACAAAAAAAAGTTACTTTATGCATTGGATGTTCTAGAAAGCTTTGTAAGTGAAGAGAAAAAACGACTAAAATACGGAAAGTCTATCCCTCCTGAAAATAAGAAAAAGATAATAGTAGCTAGAAAAATACTTCATGAAGTGATTGAACAAGAGGAAGATATTTAATAGAAAAGCGAGTTTATTTACACTTGCTGTATTTGTTTATCAAATCGTTATAAATATTTAATTTTTTGTCTAGCTCTTGACTTTTCTTGATTACACGTTGATTGTTAAAACTTGCTCCTTTAGTTACCAGTTTTTCTAGCTCAGATCTTAGCTGTTCGATTTCTTCAAGAAGCTTTTTGGTTTTCATTTTCATCACCACTAAAAGATTTTATTAATAGAGTACACTTGACAGTTGATATTTATGCAATAGAATTGAAACTTGATTTGAAGCAAAATTGGTTTTTCTGACAAGACTTTAGATTTGCTCTAATGTTTAAGTTCAACAAAATTTGCCAAAAACCTTCAACTTAATACAAATTTAAACTATATTTACAAAAATATGCCTACAATGATCATAAAAGGGACAATTTTCCTAGAAAAGCGTAAAAGTACTTGGTATAATCGACTAAAAATCCATTACAGTAAAAAATAAATTATTTGACGACTGGAGGAGAATTTATGAAAGGTCCCTTTGGAATAATCGGCTTGGCAGCGTTAATTGTTAGTGTGGTGGCTTATTTTATTGGAGGTTATACTCTGGTCGAAGATGGTCTGATTGTTAGCTGGAATACAATGCTTCAGGCTATTCCCCTTATATTGACTGCTTTCTTAGTTATAGGACAGCTTCAGCAGCTGATTTCAGCGGAGTCAATAAAGAACTCTCTGGAAAATTTAACTGGTCTAAAAGGTATTATTTTGGCTTCTTTGGCAGGGGGGCTTTTTCCTGGCCCCCCTTATGTTTACTACCCCTTTTTAGCCAGTTTCAAAGAAAAGAAAATTCCTTTTTATCTTTTTTTTACGTTTATAGTTGGCAAGCAGTCTTATGATTTTGCCAGGATTCCGATGGAAGTGAGCTTGATCAATCCTGGCATTGCTTTGTTTCGTAATTTGATTACAGCACCGGTTCCAATAATCATGGGCTTGTTGTCTAAATATTTTTATCCTGAAGTGTTCACCGACGAATATTTTGAAAATTATGAAGGTGCCACGAAGGAGGAAGATAGATAATGCTACTACCTACAATGATATTTGTTATGCTTGCCCTATTGCTTTTAATAATAAATTATAAAAAAGGACTTCATATAGTAGGTGTTATGACTGGGTTGAGACAACTTTACAAGGTTCTGCCTGTAATCTTAGTAGCTTTTGTCCTGGCCGGTATGATTGAAGTCATAATTCCTGAGGAATTCGTCCAACAGTGGCTGGCCAGGGAAGCTGGAATTCGAGGGGTTTTTTTGGGAACTGCTGGTGGAATGTTACTTGCCATGGGTCCTTATGCGTCATTTCCCATAATAGCTTCTATTTATGGAGCTGGAGCGGGCCTTGGAACCACTGTTTCCTTAATCTTTGCCTGGTGCCTATTGAGTTTTAGCAGGTTACCATATGAGCTTGGTTTTTTTGGCCCCAGGTTCACAATATTTAGAATGTCCCTGGGGATTCCATTTTGTATCCTGGTTGGGATTTTTTCTCACATATTCGAATTAATGACTATCTAATAATGCATAAAAGTTGATTTATGAGTCTTTATTCATGGACGAGAAGGTTTCCTGGAGTAGAATTTCTAGAACTTCTGGAAGACCCTGGATGCCCACATGCATAAAGCCTTGTATGATGGCGCTTACCGCTTCATCCCGGCTGAA
Organism: uncultured Clostridia bacterium; assembly: GCA_964498995.1. Lineage (GTDB taxonomy): Bacteria > Bacillota > Natranaerobiia > Natranaerobiales > Natranaerofabaceae > Natranaerofaba. Next base: position 49,257 of record CAZCIZ010000009.1, read on the forward strand.
GCCTCGGCTCATCAAGTATTCCACTGATTCCTCGCTCACTGGTCCCACTGCTGCCTCGTGAGTCAAATCAGCCTGGGGGGCTCCTTCTACCCATAGCTCCGGGACTGCGTTCATTTCGGCGTTGGAGGAGAGGAGCATGCCTGAACACTCTAGGTGGGCCTGAGCGTCGTTACTGCGAGCTTTAAGTCTGCCCCGCATCATTACTTGGGAGTTCTCTGTGCCTAGAGAACGGCTTATCGATTCGCCCCGGGTTCCTTTACCGTTTAACTCAATAAGTGATCCCATATCTAGCTCTGAATCCTGCTGACCGTAAATGATTGAATTGAATTTGGTTCGAGCACCATTGCCCTTGAGTATGGCTCGGGGATAAGATTGGATGGAACGGACCGGCTTCAGCAGGAGGTAGTTATTAATAAAAGTGGCGTTATCCTCCACTATTATTCCTGTACGTGGTCTTACGTGGAAGTTCTCCGTCCAGTTGTGTACCATGGTGAAGGTGAGCTGGGCTCCTTTCTGAATAAAAAACTCGGATACTCCCAAGTGGAAACCTTCTTCTACTTGGGGGGTTACCGTGCATCCGGTAATGATCTGAGCCTGGGAGTTTTCTTCGGCTAAAACGATATTGTGCACCCTTTGACTGGAACCGGCTTCATCCAAAAGCAGGCAAGACTGAATAGGATCTTCCACCTGAGCTCCCGCAAGGATGCGGATGAAGTAACCTCCTTTGCCTAAGAGTTCTACCTGGGCGGTGTATTTATCCATATCCACTGCCACTGCCTGCCACCAGTAGTCCCACAGCCAGGGGTGTTCTAAGAGTGCGTCTTCAATCTTCATGATTTCTACTTTACCCCCATAAGCTTCCTGCACCTTTTGGTAAATCACATCGTCTCCTTTTTGGAAGAAAGACCCCGATCTATTTTCTTCGCTAGACACTAGACCGGAAAGAAGGGAGGCTTCTTTAATTCTTTGGTCCAGGCTCTCTAAGGATTCTACTGGAGAGGATTTAGAGAGAGAAGTATGTTGCGGTACATCGATATCAGATGCGTAAGCGGCTTTCTTCTCCAGAGCCTGCCGAGCTCTGCTTTCCAATTCTTTTTTTCGTTCTTCTATTGAAATCTTTGACATTCCAGACACCCCTCAAAACCGTTTTTGGTAACTTCTTCGAACAGATCCCAGGGATTCCCTGAGCAAACAAACTTTCCGTCCATCATTACATGACCTTTATCTGCGTTGAGATAATCCATAATGTGGCCGGTATGGGTAATAACCAGCGCGGACTTATCTTTTTCCACTTCTTTTCCCGGTTTGAGCAAACGCCTCAAAGCTTCTCCTATTACGTTGATATTTACCATATCCACTCCTGATTCCGGTTCATCTACCAGGACCAACCGGGGGTTTTGTACTAGAAGCTGCAGCATTTCCGAACGCTTCATTTCCCCGCCAGAAAAATTGTGATTCACTCCCCGGTCCAGGAGATAGCGACATTGCAGGGCATCGATTTTTTCCTCCAGATTTTCTGTGCCGTATTTTTCTTGGGTTTTTTTTAAGAGCCCCTCCAGGGATAGCTCCGGAATGGCGGGAGATCTCTGAAGGGCCATTCCAACCCCCCGACGGGCCCGTTCATCCACGGAAAGCTCAGTAATATCTTCTCCTTCCATGTAAATGTGACCCCGGCATTGCAAATTCCCCAGGCCCATAATGGCTTTAAGCAGAGTTGACTTGCCTGACCCGTTGGGGCCTAGAAGGATGTGCACTTCTCCCCGCGGTATTTCCAAAGAAACATCCCGGATAATCTCTTTGCCCTCCAACTCTACACTAAGGTTTTCTATCTTGAGCATAATCACCACTCCATTATTATTTTGGTTGACTTAAAAATCCTTTGTTTTCATTAACTGAAAATGGGCTTTTTAATCGTCTGGTTAATTGTTGCGTAAATTCTCAAGGTGTAACTTTTTCTAAGTTAGTTCGACATTAATTATTTGAATTAATTCTAATCAATTCCTAAAGATTTAAGAATTGTATTAAAAGAGCCATGCCCCGGGATGAGAAAGAAGCGTCCGCCTATGTTTTTGTTTTCATGGCTAAAGATTGTTTTTATCAGTATTACATGGTCGCTTGCATTGTCAACCTGGGAGGCAATAGTTTCTAAGAGAGAATCGTCTTTATCAACGGAGATATTAGGAGTTGATGGTTTGAAATTAAGCTTTGTCAACATGGCTAAGGCACCTAAGTATGAGCTCGCAGTTATATTTCCGGTTTCTTTAAGGGCTGAAATCTCCATACTTTCTAATTCCTTTATCTTTATATTCTCTGGTATTTCCTTCATCATCATCTCATTGACAAGCCTTACTCCATCCACGTAGTCCAGGATAAGGGCTATTGTGCCGGGCGCATCTCCTTCGATTTTAAGGTATACTCCAATGACCTTGTCATCAGAATGTTTCAGAAAATTGGCAATTTCATTGAATTTGATTACCCCTACTTCTGGAACGCTCATGTCTATTCTGTGTGATAAAAAATGGGACAAGGCTGTTGCTGCATTCCCGGCTCCGATATTCCCTGCCTCTTTTAGAACATCTAGCTTTTCCTCTGTAATGGTTGGCTCCACCTAATGGTACACCTCCTAGATTTGAATATAACCTCAGAGATCATTCAAGATTGCATTCATATTTATTTTCTTCATCTCTAATCTAAACCTGATCTAGACAATAAATGGCCCTAAACAAATGCCAATTTTTGTAAATCAACACATTTACTTCCTCATCTTATATAATGTTCGAGAAGGATTCATTTTTTCCCTGCACAAAAATAAAAAAACTTATGATATTTTTTGTTGGATTTTTAGCTTTAAAGAAGTTAAAATACAGGCAATTAAATATATGATAACTTAATCCGGAGCAAAGAAGCTCCGGATTAAGTTTATAGAATTAAGACAAGGGGGCTTTTAATTTATGAAGGAAGTAAAAATTGCAGCCTGTCAAATGGAGTCAGAGCCATTGAATCTGTCCAAAAACATCGAAAAGGCCAAAGAATACATCAAGAAAGCAATAAATCAAAAGGTAAATGTAGTCTGCTTTCCAGAACTATGTCTGTCAGGGTATCATTTAAATCATAAGGAAATCTATCCCGTTTCAATTCCAAAGAACGCTGATGAAATCAAGGAGTTCCAACAGATTGCAAGAGATGATAAAATGGTGATAATTCTACCTTTCAGTGAGCGGAGTGAAATTCCCGGACAAATATACAACTCCACAATCGTCATCGATAATTCAGGCTCTGTAGCTGGGATTCATCGCAAGTTTTATTTATGGGGAGAAGAAAAGCTCTGCTTTAGAAAAGGCACAAAATTCCAGAATTATTCAATCAATATGGTGAATATAGGCGTTAATATCTGCTATGATGCTGAGTATCCGGAACCACCTAGGATTTGTGCTATGAAAGGGGCGAAACTTTTGTTTGTCCCTTCGGTGTGGAGCTTTGAAGGTGAACCCAGATGGGATATACAACTTCCTGCTAGGGCCCTTGATAATTTGTACTATGTAATAGGAGTCAATACAATCGGATTAAAAGCATGCGGCAAATCTAAATTTGTCTCTCCTATGGGAGAAGTTTTGGGGATTTCACCACGCAAGGAAGAAGATATGTTAGTAAAAACTATTGATCTTGAAGAGGTTGAAAGAGCAAGGGGAGAACTCCCATATATAAAAGATATAGAGGAGGGTCTGTTTATCGACCATAATTTAGTCAATTACCCATCACTAAAGTGAAGGGCTTGTAAAAGCTCTAATTGACTAGCCTAAGCACTTTGACTTTAAGTATTTAGCCTTTGTTTGCCATAATAATAATTGGCAATTTACAACCTTTGCTAATTCATCCCATGACTAAAGTCACGGGAATTCTTAGCAAATAATTAAAATATGGCAAATAAATAACCGGGGCAATATTATAAAGAAAGATATGCCCCGGCATAATTATCACTTAGTTTTAATATCAGAAGTATCTGTAAGTAGTATCTGATAGTTGATAACAACTGATGGTCTGTAATGGTTTAAACTACTTCTTCTTGGATGGGTTCTACCTTACAGATTTCTTCGTTTGTAGTAAAGTTTCCACTGATATAGTCAAATCTCATATCATCTATAAGCCTACCTGAATTCATTCCCTTTGAATAAGCGACAGTTAGTTTTTCCGAAGTATGACCAAACCCATGGGTTACGTGGACAAATTCCTTGGAAATTCTTTCGCTTAGCCTGCATGGCCCTTCGATATAACTGATGGGGCTGCTAACTCTCACTTTGTCTCCATGGTTTATTCCGTACTCTGCAGCTGTTTCTGGATTTATGAATACATAGTTCGTATCTGATAAGAGTGCATTTTCATCAAATTCCTGCATGAGATAAGGAAGGTTTCTGGTAGCTCCCTGGGTGTGCCATAATGTCTTTCCACCTGACATGAATCTCAAAGGATATTCTTCTGTCTTTGGTAGGGGCGGTAGATAATATGGCGTTGCCTGACTGGTTTCTTTGACACCTTTTTGCATACCACTTAGTTCATTTTCTTCGTCTTCTACCATGGCAAAGTAAAATTTGCCATTATGAAGTCTTTCTCGTTCGCCGAATTGGGGCTCTTTTTCTTCATTCTCATTCTCACTCTCATCTTCATAACCGAGGTCTTGCACCCAGTAACCTTTTTCTACAATTTCATCCCAATCGATGTAAGTTCCATCAGCTTGTTGGGTGTTTTCAATGGCCAGCCTTACAAATTCTTTATCATCAGGTAGTTCGTCAAAACCTTCAAAGCCAAACCTCTGACCTAGTTCTTTGAAGATATCGTGAGCGGACTTGGAATCATGATAAGGTTCTGTTACAGGCTGACAGATATGGACATATGGGACAAAACTCCTAGGTGCTCCTGCATGCCATCTTTCCATAAATGTAGCTTCTGGTAATATTATTCCTCCTACCGGGAAGTGGGCTAGGGTAGAAGACAGATATATATCTATTCCTACTGCAAACTCTAGACTTTGTAGTGCTTTTTTAACCATTTCAGGATTGCTGTGGGAGACAACAGGATCAGTATGGTATATGAAAGCTGCTTTGAAACCTTGTCCGCTATATAGGGAAATCTCGTTATAGCTTGAATATGGACCGGCAGGATATCTTAGTGGGTTTAGAATAGCATAAGTAACTAGGGCCCGGTTTTCCATATGAAGAGAATCTCCATAGCCCCATCCTCCTTCAATGTAATGGGGGGCTTTTTTCACGTTGTTTTCTCCTACACTAGGCCAACTGACACTTCCTCCTCTAAGGAAATTAACACCGCCAGGAACTTCGATGCTGCCAAGAAGTCCGTTGACACACATTAGGGCCCAGTGATTTAAGGTTCCGCTCTGGAATTTATGAATCCCGCTGGAAGAATCACAGATAGCGGGTGTATTTTCTGACATCTCCCTGGCTAACTCGACTATATCATCGGCAGGGATACCGGTTTCTATTTCTGCATTTGCTGGATCGTACTCTGATTTTAAGGCTTCTTCCTTGAATTCTTCAAATCCTTGGCCGTAAGTTTCAACAAACTCTTTATCATAGCGTCCTTCTGTAATTAGTACCTGGGCAATGGACATCAGGAGGATACCATCTGTGCCGGACTTAATGGGCAAAAACTTATCAGCTTTAGCCCCGGTATGACTCAATCTAGGATCAACAACTACCAGCTTACCGCCGTTTTCCTTGGCATCCAAGATATCCTTGGTATGACGAAGTCTCCATCTAGGAGCTTCCATCTGGCTTGCGCCTAAAAGGACAATGTACTTGGAATTTTTAAAGTCGCACATAATTCCGTTTGCTCCAGCAGTGATAGTGTTTGCAACTCTCTTTCCAGCTTCGCAGATACTTGCAGCTGCTTCATTATTAGGACTGCCATAGCTGTTTACAAAAGGATTCCACAGTGCAGTTGAACTTCTTCTTCTCAAAAAGGTTACACATTCAGGACCGTATTCTTCGCTTACCCTTTGAAGCTCGGAGTGGATTGTATCTAGAGCCTCTTCCCAGGATATGGCTTCCCAATCGTTTTCGCCTACTTTTCTCATGGGTTCTTTAAGCCTATCAGGATCTTTTAACTGCTGAATTGAAGCATGAGCCCTGGCACAAGCTTTTCCAGCGCTTCCTGGGTGACCGGGATTAGGCTCTACTCTAATGGGATCATCATCACTGTTTAACACGATCTGAAGACCACAGTTATTTCCGCACATCCAGCAGATAGTAGCTACTTTCTCTTCACCTTCATCAATGTTTCTAGGACCTTCATCAGCAGGGTCTGTGTCTATAGTATTTTCTGCATGAGCAGAATTAACTGCTAACATAGTTCCACCTACAGCAACTCCGGTACCAATTAGGAACTTACGCCTTGATACAGACTTTTCCCAAAATGGGGTATTTGACATTCATATCACCTCGTAAAATTTTATTTATCAGATTATTTGATTTTAAATAATTAACAGCTTACAAAAAATAAACCTCAGGAATAGTACCTTCTCTATCTTCCAGTTTTTTGGCTTCCTCCAACATCTTTTCTTCTTCAGGGGAAAGATCTTCTAAATCAAGCAGTAACCTTGCTTCGGTAGGACAAGTTTTCACACAAAAGGTCTGTTCCCCTTTGATGATTCGGTTATGACAAAAATCACATTTAACAGGTAAGTCAGTTTCCTCGTCCCAGGTTCTTGCTCCATAAGGACAGCCTTCAATGCATTCTTCACAACTTATACATTCGTCCTTGATTATCACTACAACACCATTATCCTTTTGATAAGTGGCCTCGTCCACTGGACAAGCTTCAATACAACCGGCATTGTCGCACTGCCCGCACAGCATGGGAATAAACTCAAGAGTTGGTTCAGGGAATTCTCCTTCTTCGATTACTTCCACCCAATTGGGCTTGTGTTTTTCATCCAATCCATAACTCTGTTGACATGCTACGACACAGGCATTGCAACCAATACACCGGTCCTTTTTGAACAGCATGGCATATCTGCTCATCAACTTCACTCCTTTAAAAATAAATGATTAAAAAAATAAGCTCTATATTTATACTTCTTAGCACATTAATGATACAACAAAAATCCTTTTAATACCACATATTTAGTTACATGACTTCGGCAATAATATATAATAATAACAATTACGATCGCCCTTTAAAAAACTGAGATATAAGGAAAATTTTAAGATAATAATAAAAAATTAGCAATAAATAATTCGTATGGATATAAATTATTTATATATGAATAGATAAGCATATTTTTTAATGAAGGAGTACTGCTTTAATTGACTTTTAACATCTAGGCATAATATAATATATAAGTAGGATAAAATAAATTGAAGCACGGGTGATTGAAATGGTCGAAAGGGAAAACAAAGTATTGACAAGAAACAGAAAAGCCAAACACGATTTTTTAATCGAAGAAGTTTATGAAGCAGGGATTGAACTAACAGGGACGGAGGTAAAGTCGGCCAAAAACGGTAGGATAAACCTGAAAGATGGCTTTGCCAGGGTAAAAAATGGAGAGATATTTTTGCACAATGTCCATATCAGCCCTTATGAAGAAGGCAATCGATTTAACCATGATCCTACCAGGACGAGAAAACTTTTGATGCACAAGAGAGAAATTAGGAAACTGATCGGATATACCCAGACAAGGGGTTATACCTTGGTTCCTTTAAGCGTTTATACAAAAAGAGGAAAGATAAAGGTAGAGCTGGCCCTTGCGAAAGGTAAGCAAAAACATGATAAGAGAGAAGCCATCAAGAGAAAAACCATGGAACGAGAAGCAGAAAAAGCAATAAAGGAAAGAACCCTTCGATAGATTAGTAAGAAAATAAGAGGTACATGAAGTTTAATCGTAAACACTTGAATTTTT